>RGAX01000330.1 GCA_009919985.1 Opitutaceae bacterium | reverse complement strand
GTGCACCGGCCCCGGTGAACAACGACTGGTTCGCCGCCGCCATGAACAAAAAACGCTGATCATTAGATAAGATACGCGCAAAATTCAAAGGAGCCTTTTGCCTCGATCCGGGGTCAGATGAGGGTGATGAAAAACCCAAAAATTCTGCCCACCCCCGAAATCTTGGCCGCTAAAGTAATCGTCCGCGGCATCCACCTCGAGCTCACCCCTGCGCTCCGCGCTTACGCTGAGGGAGTAGCCGAGCGTCTCCTCCGCCACAACGAGCACCTTATTCGCGTGCGCCTGGACATCGAACTCGATCACACGCGCGCCGTCGGCGATCAATTTATAGCTAAGGGCCACTTGGAAATCCGCGGCCCTGACCTTATCGCCAGCGTCGAAAGCGACGATGCTTACAAATCCCTCGATCTGCTCGCCGACAAACTCGATGGCAGCCTCCGCCGCCTCCACGGAAAACACAAAAGCCACCGCCATGACGGCGTCACCGAGCCTGTAGAAAACACCGTGCTTTAAACCGCGCGGCGCCAGCCCGACGCGCCTACGGCTCAACGATAGGGCTGGTGCAATTCTACCGGCTTACTCTTGGCGCGTAAGCGCAGGTTCAACATCTCCACGCCGAAGGCGAAAGACATGGAGAAATAAATATAGCCTTTCGGTATATGCTGGCCGAGCGCCTCGCCCACTAGGGTCACGCCAATCAAAATCAGGAAACTCAAAGCGAGCATCTTCAAGGTAGGATGACGGTTCACGAAATCACTGATCGCACCCGCAAACGCCAACATCACGCCCAGCGCCACGATCACCGCGGTGATCATGATCCACAGCTGGCTGGCCATGCCGACCGCCGTGATCACCGAATCGAGTGAGAACACCACATCGAGCAGTAAAATTTGCACGATCGCCGCGCGAAACGAGGCTACCTTACCGCCCGCCGTCGAATGTCCATCCACGCCTTCGAGTTTTTCATGCACCTCGACGACACTTTTTCCGATCAGGAAAAGCCCGCCGAGAAGTAAAATTAGGCTCTTACCGGTGATCCCGACCTCAAGAATTGGCAGCACAAACAGCACCTTCGTCAGGCTCATCAGCCAGGAAATACTAAACAGCAGCAAAATGCGCGTCACCAGCGCCAGCATGAGCCCGAGCTGACGCGCCTTGGTCTGCTGCTCCTTGGGTAACTTGCCCGCGAGGATCGAGATAAAGATTACGTTATCGATACCGAGCACGATCTCTAGTCCGGTGAGCGTGAGCAGCGAAATCCACACCTGCGAATCACTAAGAAATTCCATGATGGAGCGATTTCAGAACGCTTCGGCCCGCTCGGTCAATCCGACTTGGACAAAATCGGTCTGCGAGCTCGAAAAGTTCTAAACGCCTACCCACGCCAGACCCAGCCGCAACCAGAGCGGAATCGTCAACAACCCTAGCCCCGTCGTCCCGAGCACGATTTGCACCGCCGTCAGCGGCTGCCCGCCATAATGCCGCGCCACGATGATCGGCACCACTGCCGCTGGCATCGCTGCTTGCACCAGTAATACACGCTTCAACTCGACCGAAAACGGTAGCCACTTCGCTGCCGCTAAAATTAACAGGGGTAACACCACTAGCCGTACTAAACACGCCCAGAGCGCGATCTTGGGCTGCACCAGCGCCCGCACATCGCCCAGGTAATTGGCCAAACTCACGCCCGTCATCAAAACCCCCAGCGGGATCGCGCACACTGCCAGCGAATGCACCAGGTCGATTAAAATTTTAGGTAAATACGGCGCCGCCCCTATAAGGTTCAAGATCAGCGCCACCACCAATGTGATGACGATCGGGTTCACCAGCTTCCGCCAGCCTTCGCGCAACGATAGGCCGCTCAATACCAACACGCCGACGGTCCACAACGCCGCCTCCACCCCAACATTATGCACGAGC
>RGAX01000329.1 GCA_009919985.1 Opitutaceae bacterium | reverse complement strand
CACCGGTTGGCATTGCACATGCGGAAGAGCGCCACGTGATTCATGTCCGTTGAGAGCAGACCTTGGGTGAGGTTGGCGACGATCGGAAAATAACTGATCAGCCAAGTAATCGTGATAATCCCCGGCATCCCGGGCCCCGCCCAGAGCATGATAATCGGCGTCAACACAATCACCGGCGTCATCTGCAACATGAGCAACCAAGGATACAAGCTAGCCCGCAGCGATTTGGACAGCCCCAGCAGGAGCGAGGTAAAAAAGCCCAAGATTGCCGCCAATAAAAAACCGCCTAACGCGCCCAAGGCGGTGTGACCAGCCGCCGCCAACAAGCGGGTGTGTTCGTGCACCGCGGCCGCCATGATTTCACCCGGCGTAGGCAAAATCCAACTCTGCAGCCCGCTCACGACCCGCACGCCATACCACAGGCCGATAAAAATCAACCCACTCACGGCGGGGAGCAGCCAAGTTAAAATGGGAAAGGATTTTTTCATGACGAGGGGGGGATTTCGACCTCATGCAGCAAGCGCGTGACTTCATTCACCTTCGCTTGAAAGTTGGGGTGGCCCCGCAATTCGGGCCGCCGCGGATAAGGAAAATCAATCGCCACCTCCGCGTGCAAGCTTCCGGGATTCGCCGCCATGACCACGATGCGGTTGGAAAGGAAAACCGCCTCGCTCACGGAATGCGTGACAAACAGCGCGGTGAATGGGGATACGGCGCGCACCGCGAGCAATTCCTCGTTGAGCCGATTACGCGTCATCTCATCAAGGGCGCCAAACGGCTCGTCGAGTAAAAGCAGGTCCGGCGCCAGCGTCAGGGCGCGGGCGATGGACACCCGCATTTTCATGCCACCCGAAAGTTGCCGCGGATAATAATCCGCCACTTTCGCCAGCCCGACGAGTTCCAGCATTTTCCGCGCGATCGTCTGCCGTTCCGCCTCGGGGCGACCGCGCAGGCGCAGGGGCAGCTCCACATTCAACTGCGCCGTAAGCCAGGGTAGCAGCGTGGCATCCTGAAAAATAAAAGCCTGCCGATCACGGGCCTCGCGCGGCTTAACTCCCATGACCGTTAATTCACCCGTACTCCCGGGGCTCAGCCCTGACACCAATTTGAGAATGGTCGATTTGCCGCAGCCGCTGGGCCCGATGAAGGAAATAAAATCGTGGGGCGCTACCGTCAGGTTAATCGCGTCCAAGATCACGGGCCCCACGCCGTAGCGCTTTTGCAGCGAGGTAAATTTGACGATGGGCGGAACAGACTCCATGAATGTCACTGAATGGACACAATCGCCCAAAAAACGCCAGCCACTTTGCCATGGAATGCCTGGTCGACTTTGGCCCCAGCGGTAGCGGCGCGCGAAGTCCAGGCACGGGTCGCGGCCTTAGCGCCGGCCTTGCGCTCCGCGGCGCTGGTGTGGTTGCGACCGGAGCATGAGTTAGCCTTGGACTTAGCGGCGAAAAGCACGCGCGACCCGCTGCCCGGAATCCCCTATTTCTTAAAAGATCTCTTTGATTTAGGCGGCATCCCAACCCGCGCGGGTTCTACTTTTCTTCATGAAGTGCGCGGCACCCCGACCAGCGATAGCACCATCGTTCGGCGGCTGCAGGCCCTCGGTGCCAGTTGCGCCGGCAAAACGCAGCTCGTGGAATTCGCGTCGGGCCTCACGGGCGAAAATCCTCACTTTGGCGACTGTCCGCATCCCCAATTTCCGGACCGTTTAACCGGAGGCTCGAGCAGCGGATCAGCTGCGTTAGTCGCGGCGGGGGTTATTCCGCTCGCGATTGGCACCGATACCGGCGGCTCCATCCGCGTGCCCGCCGCGTGGTGCGGACTCTACGGCTTTCGCCTGACGCCAGGGCAGGAATTTATTAGCGATGCCTTTCCCCTCGCGCCGACGATGGACACGGGGGCATCCGCCTGCGG
>RGAX01000328.1 GCA_009919985.1 Opitutaceae bacterium | reverse complement strand
CGGCGCGCAACTTTTTGAATTATCGAAGGAAGCTTTCGCTAAATGTGCGTATCGTGATCGGCCTGATGGGCTGTTGGCGGTGGCGCCACAATGGAAACACAGCCTCACAGATCTTAAGCTCAGTGCCGCCCCTTTTCTCCTCGTGGTTGAGTCTATTGAAAAGCCGGGCAATCTTGGGACAATTTTGCGCAGCGCAGACGCCGCGGGGGTGGACGGGGTTATCGTCTGTGATGCGGTCACCGATGTTTTTAATCCTAATGTGGTGCGCTCATCGACCGGCGTGCTTTTCTCTGTACCGATCGTAGTCGCGGATAGCGCCTCGGTTCATGCCTGGCTGAAGCAGCAGGGGGTCCGGATCGTGGCGACGATGCCGGATACGCCGAGCCTTTATACCCAAGCGGAGCTGCGTGGCCCGTTGGCGATTGTAATGGGCAGCGAGCAATACGGGCTGAGTGATTTTTGGCTTAAGCAAAGCGATTTGCTCGTACGCATTCCCATGGCTGGCCAAGCGGATTCTTTGAATGTCGCGATGGCGACCATCATCACGCTCTTCGAGGCGGTGCGGCAGAGAAATGGCTAACGGCGTTGGAGCTGAGCAATGAGTTCGGCGGTGCCGACCTGCATGCTTACTCGCGGGCGGTAGCCGAGATGGAGGCGCGCGGCATCGATTTTAAACCAGTGGTCGGTGGCCATTTCATCAGCCACAAACCGCGTCATCGGCGGCTCCCCTTTCAGGGGAAGCACTCGCCAAATTATTTCTAAGAGGCTGCCGATCCGGCGAGCAGCGGGCAGGGAAAGGCGCTTTGTAGCTTCTGGAAGGCCCGCGCCCCGTAAGAGCTCATTGATCCAGTCCCACAATATCACCGGCTCTCCATTGGTGATGAAGTAAGCTTGGCCACCTGGATCTCGCGGCTCTCCCCCAACCGGCGCGCGCATAATCTCGGCGCTTGCGTTACGGTTTAGATGATAGCGGACCAAGGCTTGTTCGGCGAGGAGGTGGGCGTCGATGACGTTGGTGATGTGGGTGACATCAACGCGATTTTGGCCGGATCCGATAATTCTGAGGCGACCTTGACGCGCGAGGGCGAGGACGCGCGGCACCACATTTTTATCACCCGGTCCCCAGACTAGATGAGGCCGCAGTGAGAGGGTAGCTAACGCGGCACAGTGGGCTTGGCGGACAAGTTGTTCGGCCGCGGCCTTGCTCGTGGGGTAAGCGCAGGGTGCCGCGGTGCAAAGCGCCGCCGATTCATCCACGCCGGCAAGGTTACCGCCATGGTACACGACGCTGGGTGAACTGGTATGAATGAGGCGCGGCACGCCGACGGTGCGGCACGCGGCGATAATTTGGGCGGTGCCCGCGACATTAACTTTAAAAAAATCAGCCGCGGGGCCCCAGACACCAACGCGGCCGGCGACGTGGAAGACGGCTTCACAATTTTCGCAGCCACGGCGGAGGGCGGGCTCGTCAGCTAAATCGCCCGTAATAATTTCTGCGCCGAGCTTGGCTAAATGCGGCAGGGGGCGGCGGGCGAGAACCTTAACCCGACGACCCTCGGTCAGTAAACGTTCGGCGAGTTTTCCGCCGATGAAGCCGCTGGCTCCGGTAATAAAGACGGCGCGATTCATGACGGTGAGCCCAGAGCATAACTCGGTTGCTGAGTGGCCCATTGGGTTAAGCTTAGGCGGTGGATTTTAGCGTTATGGCGAACATCCACGGGGAAATGCGGATGAAAATAGGCGCGAGTAATCGGCCGCGTATGGGCGTGAGCGGCGCCCATAATTTGTAATTCCCCCAGCAATTTTTGGCGCAAGGCCAGGGTGGCCACCATCGCTTGAGTGGTGGGCTCGATTACCAGAGCTGGTTGATCGCGGTTGGGACCAAGGCCAACTCTGGTTTTGCGGCCGCTTAGCCGAGCGCGTTATCACACCAGCCGGAACGCTCTACCC
>RGAX01000327.1 GCA_009919985.1 Opitutaceae bacterium | reverse complement strand
CCCGCGCCACCGCGCTCGCGACGAAATAAACCCTAACGCTTTAATCCACGCCGCGTTTTCCCGATTGGGAAACGCGGCTTTTTCATGAGAACTCTAAGCGTGAAAGCGCGGTGTGTTAAATTTTACTGCTCGATCCAATCCATACTGGCACGACATAAGCAAAAACACGTTCTCTGATACCCATCTCCACCCCAAACGATGAAAACGCCCGCCGCTCTTTTCGCCACCGTCGCTCTGCTCGCCTCGGCTCTCACCGCCCGCGCCGATTTTGACCTCCTCATTAAAAACGGCCGCGTCTTCAGCGGTGCTTCCGCCGACACTCCGCTCGTCGCCGCCGATATTGGCATAAGCGGCGACCGCATAGTCGCGCTCGCCCCGCACCTCACCGGCCCCGCCAAGCGCACCATCGACGCCGCCGGCCTCGTCGTCAGCCCCGGCTTCATCGACCTTCACGCCCACATCGAGCCCCTCCCCGAAGATCGCGCCGCCCAGAGCGCCCTTCGCCAAGGCGTCACTCTCGTCCTCGGCAATCCCGACGGCGGTGGCCCCGTCGACCTCAAAGCTCTCAGCGCCAAACTCGAAACCCAAGGCTTCGGCCCGAACGCCGCCTACCTTATCGGCCACAACTCCGTGCGCGCCCAAGTCATGGGCATGGAAAACCGCGCTCCCACCACCGACGAACTCGCCGCCATGCAAGCCTTGGTTGCCACCGGCATGACCGACGGCGCCTTCGGCTTTTCCACCGGTCTGCTTTATCTTCCTGGCACGTTTTCCACTTTCGAGGAAATCGTCGCCCTCGCCCAAGTCGCCAGGCCTCGGCCTCATCGACGGCGTCAACGAAGCGATTAAAATCGGTGAAACCGCCCGCATCCCCGTCATTCTCACGCACCACAAAGCCGTCGGAAAACAAATGTGGGGCGCCAGCGAAAAAAGCCTCGCCCTCGTCGACGCCGCCCGCGCCAGAGGCCTCGATGTCATGATTGACCAATACCCCTATACCGCCACTTCCACGAGCCTGCGCGTTCTCATCCCATCCTGGGCTGTCGCCGGTGATGCCGCTGGCCTATCAGGCCATTTTGCCCAACGCCTCAAAGACCCCGCTCAACGAGCGCAGATCGAAAAAGAAATCGCCTTCAATCTCCTCAACGACCGCGGCGGTGGCGATCTCAGCCGTATCCAGTTTAGCCGCTTTTCTTGGAAACCCTCACTCGACGGCAAAACCATGCACGACTGGGCCCTCGCTGAGGATCGAACGCCCAATGTGGCAACCGGTGTCGACCTCGTCATCCAAGGCGAACTTCACGGCGGCGCCTCCTGCATCTACCACGTCCTCGCCGAGGAAGACGTCGAACGCATCATGCGCCACCCGCAGACGATGATCGCATCCGACGGTCGCCTCAGCCAACCCGGCAAAGACCATCCGCACCCGCGAGCCTATGGCACGTTCCCACGCGTACTGGGCGAATATGTGCGCGAACGCAAAACCCTTACCCTCACCCAAGCCCTATATAAAATGACGGGCCAACCCGCGCGTCGCCTCGGCCTCACCGATCGCGGACGCATCGAGGTCGGTTGCTACGCCGATCTCGCGTTGTTTGATCCGGCGACGGTCGCCGCGCAAAGCACGTTTGAGCGCCCGCACCAATATCCCATCGGTATCCCCTACGTGATCGTAAACGGCCGCGTGACTTTTGACGAAACCGGCTACCACGACCTGCGCGCCGGCCGAATCCTTCGTAGCCCCGCCTACACGCCCGTCACACTAGCGCCCACAGTGACTCCGAAAGTAGATTAAAAAATCTACGACTTCAATCTGAGCTGGGGTACGCCCAAAGCTTAAAACGAGTCGACTAAGCTCGGTCAGTTTTTCCGTGTCTTCCGCGGGCGAGATGGACAAGGTCTTTTCAAAAAAATGTCCGCTGATCTTACGAGCCTCGTCACCGCCCTCGCCCAACGCGCCCGCGCCGCGTC
>RGAX01000326.1 GCA_009919985.1 Opitutaceae bacterium | reverse complement strand
CAAAGGTTACGCCGTTTTCGTAGGTGGTAAGTACGCGGAGGCTTTCTGGATCGATGCCGGCAGGCCAATGTTTTGATCGGAACACAACGTAGTCGTTGTTCTTTACCCAAAGTATGTAGGTAGGCGGACGATCGCTGCCGGCAACGAAGGCTAGGGCGATATCGAGCCGTTCCCAGTGGCTGCGATCGTTGACGCGTTCCAGGTTGATTTTCGCGAGGTGGTGGAGCTCGCGGTCTAGACGATCTAGGTTGAAGCGCGAGGTGAGTTCCCAAGCGAGGAAACCGGCGGCGAGTAATAACGCCACCGTGAGAAGTCCTACAAGTAGTGCTAGGCGCAGGCGGAAGGAGTTCACGATGGCTTGCTATTAAGAAAGCGGCCGTGCGCGATAGCCTACGCCTCGTATGGTCTCGATGGGCGAGCTATCTTCGTCCGCGGAGAGTTTGCGTCGTAGACGTTGGACGTAAACGTCGACAAGGTTGGTGCCTGGATCGAAGTGGTAGTTCCATACGTGCTCACAGATTTGTGCTCGTGTAAACGTCTGGCCAGGTGAGCGTAGGAGGTAAGTGAGTAGGGCGAATTCGCGGGTAGTAAGCGCAACCGCCGCTTCGGCGTAGCGCACTTCGCGGGTGACGAGATTCACAGCGAGTTCGCCGTGTTGAAGCAGCGTGAGCGCGTGACCGGAGGCGCGGCGGGCGACGGCGTGAAGTCGTGCGATTAATTCGTCGACGTAAAAAGGCTTGGTGAGGTAATCGTCGGCACCGAGGTTGAGGCCCTCAAGCCGTTCATTGAGTGCGCTTCGGGCGGTGATGAGTACCACCGGCGTGGTGATGCGTCGCTCGCGAAGATTGCGCAATATACTTAGGCCATCGCGTCCTGGCACCATGATATCGAGCACAAGGGCGTCGTAAGAACGGGTCGTGGCGAGCGTGAAAGCTTCATCGCCCTGTTCACAGAAATCCACAGTGAAACCTTGGGCTTCGAGCCCTTTGCGAACGAGGCTGGCTAGCTTCGGGTCGTCTTCGAGCATCAAGAGTTTCACGCTATTTGATGAGCCGACGCGGTGGCGGGAACGTCAAGCGGGCAAAAATGACAGAGTTTTAATCCAACTTATGGGGTGAGATTAATGTTCGCCGGGTAGGCTCAGGGTGTGAACTTTTATCGCGTGATCATTACCTGGGTCCAAAAAAATCTCGCACGGCTGTTGGTCGTGATCAACAGCGGGTCGATGGGGTTGGCGCTCGTGCAGGCAGAAGATAATAAAATGCCGCCGCAGGCTGTGCCGTTTGGGGCATTTGCACCAGCCGTGGCGCTTCGTTGGGATCAAAATTTTCTCTACGTTGAGAGCGAAGGTCTGCCTGCTCACGGCATGATGGTTGGCATCACGGCCTGGCAACAACAGGTGCCGTTGCCTCAGTCATATCGAGGGGACAACGCTTGGCGTATACCCCTGCATCCGGTTCCCGCCAAAACTCTCGTATCGATCAAAGATCGTTTTCTGCGTGGAGCCATCGCCATCGCTGCTAATGGTATTCCGATTTTCAATCCGCAGAATAACCGCGGGGAGCTTTCCCAAGAAATCGGTGAGCTCGATCAGTGGGGTGGACATTGCGGACGTTCCGATGACTACCATTATCATATCGCGCCGCTACATTTACAGGCGCAACTCGGCCGCGAGCACCCAGTCGCCTACGCCCTCGATGGATATCCCATTTATGGGCTCAACGAACCTGACGGATCAGACCCCGTGAAACTCGATTCCTTTAACGGTCACGATGCGTTGGGCCTCGGTTATCATTATCACGCCTCGTTGAAATATCCGTATCTTAATGGCGGATTTCACGGCGAGGTGGT
Source organism: Opitutaceae bacterium (assembly GCA_009919985.1). Taxonomy (GTDB): domain Bacteria; phylum Verrucomicrobiota; class Verrucomicrobiia; order Opitutales; family Opitutaceae; genus Tous-C4FEB. The sequence continues at coordinate 158 of RGAX01000326.1, read as the reverse complement.
TGAGCGTGGAGGTCAGGTCGATCCCCAGCCACGGGCGCAAGGCGTGCGGCCCGCACTCACGGCGCTTCGTGGGGCTAAAATTACTGATTTCAAATCTACGAACGAAAATCACTACGAATTAAGCTATGTCGTGCGCGATGAAACGCGCTTAATTCGCT
>RGAX01000325.1 GCA_009919985.1 Opitutaceae bacterium | reverse complement strand
ACGTCACCATGGCCGATCGGCCCTGCGCTGGACTCGATCTCCATCCGCATGCGCTGGGAGCCCGCGGCATTGAGCTGCTGATCGCCCAGCTTCAGCGCAACGAACGCGGCATCCCCCAGCCCGCCTCGACCACGATGATTCCTGGGCACTGGGTCGATGGCCCCACACTGCTTCTCAAGCCTCGTTGAGCGCCCACGCCAAGGCTTAGCCGCCGAAGCCCGCGATCCGCGCAAGCTTACCGTCCAGCGCGACGCGTTCTCCGGCCTTGAGTTGCAATGTCACGGTGCGATCACCGTAACGGATAACACACGGGCCCTCGCGCGACGCACGCACCACCACGTGCTGTAACGCTCCCGCGCGCCACGCCAAGTCTGCGATCTCGAAGCCTCCACGCGCCCGCAACCCGCGCACGCTTCCCGTCGGCCACGCCTGTGGCAACGCCGGCAACACCTCCACCTCGCCTACGTGGCTTTGCACCAGCATCTCACAAAGTCCTGCGGTGAACGCAAAATTTCCATCAATCTGAAACGGAGGATGCGCATCGAACAGATTGGGGTAAACTCCGCCGCCGCCCGCGTAATTCGTGCCCTCGATTTTTGCACCTACCGGCCGCAGTAAATATTTGACCATGGTGTACGCGTGATCGCCGTCGCGGAAGCGCGCCCAGAAATTAATCTTCCAACCGAGCGACCAGCCTGTGCCGTCGTCGCCGCGGATTTCCAAAGTTTTCTTCGCCGCCGCGAAAAGCTCCGGCGTCGCCCGCGTGATCTGTCGCCCGGGATGCAACCCAAACAAATGCGATACGTGCCGGTGATGCACTTCCCGCTCCAGAAAATCATCCGCCCATTCCTGCAATTGCCCACGCGCGCCGATTTTCAATGGCAACAACTTCGCCCGCGCCGCGGCCACGCGCGCCGCGAACTCTGACTCGTTACCCAACACCTGCGTCGCTTCGAGGCAGTTCGTGAAAAGATCCCAGATGATTTCTAAATCCATGGTCGACCCTTTAGTGACGGTGCCTTTCGTGCCGTCGGGCGCGAAAAAACCTAACTCCGGCGAGGCGCTTGGCATCGTCACGAGATGACCCGCGCCATCATCGACGAGCCAATCCAAACAAAATTCCGCCGCGCCCCGCATGAGTGGCCACGCCGTCTCACGCAGATAGTTTTTATCCCCGCCAAACGCGTAATGCTCCCATAGGTGCTGACACAGCCACGGCGCACTCATCGCGTAATTCGCCCAAACTGGACTGCCCGAGCCATAGTTACCCACAGGTGCACTTTGCCGCCACACATCGGAGTTGTGATGCGACACCCAACCGTGCGCGCCGTAATTAACCGCCGCCGTCACCCGGCCGTTCACCGCCAACTCGCCCACAAACGCTAGCAATGGCTCATGACATTCCGCGAGGTTAGCCACTTCCGCCGGCCAATAATTCATCTGCGTGTTGATGTTGATCGTGTAATTGGAACTCCAGGGCGGCTGCATCGACTCGTTCCATAGCCCTTGCAGATTTGCTGGCTGGCCGCCCGCGCGCGAGCTGGCGATCAACAGATAGCGACCGAAATCAAACAGCAGCGCCGGCAAATCGGGATCCGCTTCGCCCTGCGCAAACGCCGCCATACGCTCCACGGTCCCGCGTGTAGCCAAATCGGGCGTGCCGCCGAGATCGAGCTTCACGCGATCGAATAAGTTTCGGTAATCCGCTTCATGCCGCGCGCCCAGTTGCACAAAATTTTTCTCCGCCGCCTTCGCCAACGTCGTCGCCACTAGGGCACTCGCATCGCGGCCGTCGCGGCCCGGCGAACGGTTGTAGCCGTTGAAACTTGTGCCCGCGCCGATGAGTAAGGTCACCGCATCGGCTCCGTTCACATCAAGGGTTTGCCCATCGCAGGAGACCTTGCCGCCCGTCGCCAGCGCGCGCACGCGCACATCGAAGTTCATGCCTTCGGCGTCCGGGCCCTCGCCGTAAACGATCGGCTCCTTTGCCGTCTTCACGTAACTCGGATC
>RGAX01000324.1 GCA_009919985.1 Opitutaceae bacterium | reverse complement strand
GGTGCGCGAAGGAGTCGTGTGGGCGACGGATGGGACGTCGGTCGCAGTCGTGGCGGATACGGTGTGTCTGCACGGAGATGGGGCGCACGCGGTGGCGTTTGCGCGGCGGCTCGGTGCGGAGTTGCGCGCGGCGGGAATTGCGCTCAGGGAGTGGGGCGCATGATCAAACTCATCGGGGTCGCCCTCATTGCGGCAGGATTCGCGTTGCGGGTAAATACGCTGCTTGTCGTGTTGGCGGCGGGCTTGGCGACGGGATTCGCGGCGGGGTTTTCGTTGAACGAAATCATGGCGATGATCGGAAAATATTTTTCGGATAACCGCGCGATGACCTTGCCGATCGTCTTAATGCTGCCGGTCGTGGGTTTACTGGAGCGCTACGGTTTGAAAGAACGAGCGGAGGTATTGATTCGTCGCTCGAAGGCGGCGACGGCTGGACGTGTGATTTTGCTGTATACGGCCGTGCGTCAGATCTCGATCAGTCTTGGCGTGAGCATCGGCGGTCACGCCGGTGCGGTGCGCCCGCTGGTGGCGCCGATGGCGGAGGCCGCGGCGCGTGGAAGCGGGGGCGAGTTGTCGTCGGCGAGCGTTGTGCAGATCCGGGCCCACGCGGCGGCGGGTGAAAATATAGGGAATTTTTTCGGCGAGGATATTTTTATCGCGGTGGGCGCGATTCTTTTGATGAAAGGATTTTTCGAGGCGCAAGGGATGAACGTAAGTGTGTGGGCGATGGCGTTGTGGGGGATTCCGACGGCGTTCATCGCTTTCGCGGCGATGTGGTGGCGGTGTCGGTTGCTTGATCGGCGCATCGAGCGGGCGGCCGCGGTTGAGACAAACCCGGGAGGTGCCCAATGAAAATCATCACCGTGGAAGCCTGCTACGCGGTGGTGGGCTTGTATTTGTTTGTGTTGGCGGGTCGGATCGCAGCTGAGCGGGATCATCCACGGCGCTGGGGTTCGGCGCTATTTTGGACGTTGTTGGGCGTGACGTTTATCGGGGCTAAAGTTCTCGCTCCAATTATTATCGGTTACTTTGTGGTGGCGATGGTGGTGCTAGCGGCGATGGGCCAAGTCACGCGCGGTGCGAGCCATGAGACTTCGCGGCAGGAACGGGTCGGGCACGCGGAGCGTTTGAGAAATCGGATTTTTTGGCCGGCGTTGTTGATTCCGGCGACGGCGGTCGTGGGCACTTTGATTTTGGGCGAGTTGCACCACGGCGACGTGTGGCTCGTGGAGCCGAAGCAAGTCACCTTAATTGCTCTCAGTTTGGGCGCGATGCTCGCGCTAATCGTCGCGATGCGCACGACGGGCGCGAACGTCGGTGCTGCTTCGCGGGAAGGCAGCCGATTGCTGCAAACGCTCGGATGGTCGTTGATTTTGCCGCAGATGTTGGCGGCGCTTGGCGGAATTTTTGCCAAGGCGGGTGTGGGCGAGGTCGTGGCGGGATTGGTGGCGCAAGCGGTGCCGACGGGCGTTCCATGGGTGGCGGTCTTGGCGTATTGCGGCGGGATGGCGCTGTTCACGATGGTGATGGGCAATGCGTTTGCGGCATTTGCGGTGATCACGGGTGGGATCGGGTTGCCGTTTATCGTGAAGTTGCATTGCTCACGCCCATGGCGGCGAATTTCAATTTGGTGCCGGCGATGCTGCTAGAACTCGACGATAAGCACGCGGTGATCAAGGCGCAGGTGCCTTTGGCTTTGGTGATTTTCGCGGCCAACGTGATTTTAATGATGGTGCTCGTGTATCGATTTTAAAATGACACGCGACCCAGGCCGAATTTTAAAATGAAAACTAAACTGAAAATGCGGACGGTGTTGATCACGGGCTTCGAGCCGTTTGACGGCGCCGAGATCAATCCTTCTCAGGAAATAGCACGAAATTTACACGGCATGGTGATCGCTGGGCATACAGTGGTCGGGGCGCTGTTACCCTGCGTGTTTGGCGCGGCGATTCCGGAATTGCAGAGGTTGCTGCGCGTGCATCGACCGGCGTTGGTGATCTGTGTGGGGCAGGCGGGTGGACGAGCGGCGGTCACGCCGG
>RGAX01000323.1 GCA_009919985.1 Opitutaceae bacterium | reverse complement strand
GGCTTCTCTGACGGTAACTGTTCTCATGACGCACAACTTGACGCACAAATAGACCGAGTCAAGGGACGGATCGCCCCCGGCTTGACAGGCATCGATGACTGACAACCATGGCAGCCATGCAGGTTACCGTCCGTGAATTCACGCGCAAGTTTCCCAACTACCGTCGCGCCGCCCTCGCCGGCAAGGAAGTCCGCGTGCGCGACCGCGCCGGCAATAGCTTTGTCTTCCGTGCGAGCGAAGCGACACCGGTGAGTCTAGCCGCAGCGATGGGCGATTTGATCGGCTCTGTTCAGAGCGGCCAGCGCAAGAAAACCTTGGCGGGCTACGGACGTGATTGACGCGATCCTCGACACCGGCCCGCTCGTCGGTGCGCTCGACCGCGACGATCAATGGCATCCGTGGGCGGCCAAGCAGTTCGCCGCGATTGCTCAGCCCGCGCTCACGTGCGATGCGGTGATTTCGGAAGCCTGTTTCCTGCTGCGCGGCACACCCGATTCACGGGGCAAGATTTTTGCCCTGATCGAACGCGGCATTTTGCGCATTGTGCCAATCCTGCCTGACGAATCGCCCGCCGTGAGAACGCTGCTCGCCCGTTACGGCCAGCGGATGGATTATGCCGATGCGTGTCTCGTTCGTCTGGCTGAACTTCATCGGGAGCATACCATCGTGACGACCGATGCGGAGGATTTCCGCATCTATCGACGGTTTGGACGGCAGTCGCTTGCATTGCACGTGCCGGACTCGCGCGGTTAAATGGCGATCGACCGCGGCGGTGATAGCGCTGCGGCCGGCTTTCCTCTTACCAACTAGAGCTTTGGTCCCCTGGATTCAGCCGAAGCCGCCATCTCCGCCGCTGCGAATCCGTGTATTCATCCATGATGGATTTCACCGTGCGCTTGCTGGTGAGTTCGTAGGCAATCAGCTCCTCCACCGAAGGAGCGGCCAAAACGGACCCGCCGGAGCGGTTTTTCGCCGTTTCAAAAGTCGAATTACAGTTGTGTCCGTCAAGTTCAGCAAAAGTGGATCGTTGGTATGATGGATTGGTGAGATAAAAAGATTTATGGGGAGGGTTAAGGGAGGGGGCGAAGCCCAATGCTGTCTCACTTTAAGTCATTGAACATCAATTGATCGGACTGCGAAGGCCAATAGGTATTTTTGAAATCGCATGAAGCGACAGGACTTGGACAAAGGTCGTCAGATTTGTAGTGATGCCGAGCTGCTTGCGGGTGATCGCCATGGCGAGATAAGTGCAAAGCGAAGCCCACAACTGGAGTCTGACTGCGTTGGCTGTCGTGCCATAAAATATCCGAATCCGCAGGCCGTGTTTGAGCCAGCGAAAGAACAGTTCGATTTGCCAGCGGTGACGATACAGCTCGGCGATGATAGCGGCGTTGACTGCCCATTGATTGGTCCAAAAAGCCAGACGGCGGGAGTGCTCAAAATCGTAGAGGCTGACGCGGCGCAAAAGTCCGGGCCAGTGCTTGGGTGCGTCAGTGCCGTTGAGTCGGATAGACTGGTCGGAGCGCAAGTTGGTGGTGCGGTCAACCCGGCGGGAAGCGGCGACATAGTAACGCACGTCGGGACGATCTCTGATGACAAAGAAGGCCCCGGCCTCGGCGATGCGTCGCAAGCGACGAAAGTCGATGTAGCCGCGGTCCATGATGTAAAAGGCACCGGGCTCGATGGGCAGCTCATCGAGCCAGCAGACATCGCCGAAAGTCGCGGGAGTGATGTTGAAAAACGCGGGGATCGGACCGCGCAGATCGAGCGCGGTGTGCAGCTTTACCGCCGCGTCGGTGCCGGTCCAGTTGGCCCACGGGCAAAGTGCGAAACTCAAATCTATTATCGAGGAGTCTACGGCGATGACCGGCACGTCGAGATCGAGCGCATTGGGTTCGTCAAAATACAGTGCCCGGACTTTGGGCATGAGTTTACCGGCCAAATGCTCCCACGGCCGCCAGTCGCGTTGTTCATTGGCGCGGGACAAGGCACTGCGAGTGATCCGGGACCGGAAGCCCATATGATAAGCCAATCCGACCTG
>RGAX01000322.1 GCA_009919985.1 Opitutaceae bacterium | reverse complement strand
GCGCGCGGCGAGGAGCGCGAGGGCTTGGAGCGTTTTGCCGAGCCCCATTTCATCCGCCAGAATCCCGCCTAATTTTTGGCTATAGAGATACCACAGCCAAGCGACGCCAAGTTTCTGATAGGGCCGCAATATTTCCGCTAGGGCCAGCGGTACTGGAGCCGGGGTGAGGGCGGCCAGTTGGTGCAACGCCGCGCTGCGCTCCACCCAAGTGGCCGGCGGTTGGAAATGCGGCGCAGCTTCGGCGAGGATGTCCTGCACCTCGGCGACGCGCGCGCGGACGATCCGGTGCGATCGGCGGAGACCACCCATGGGCTCAGGCGCCCCCGCGAGGGCTTGATGCGCCGCCTGCAGCTGAGCGAGGCGAACCGGATCGACGAGGAAAATTTCTCGGCCACTTTCAATATAACTGCGACTGGTGTTAACGGCATTAAGGATTTCATTTTCGGGGGCGTTGCCGGCTTGGAGGCCGAGCGTCACGTCGTAATCTCCCGCTTGCTCCTTGATCGCGGCAACCATGCTCACGGCTTTAATATGCGCAGTATTGCTCTCGAAATTTTCGGTAAATTCCGCGCCATGAGTTTCCCGCAATTCGGTGCCGTAGGTCGCGAGAAAATTAAGCGTCTTGTGGCGATTGCGCAGCCAGAATTTTCCGTTGGAAGGCTCGAGCGTAAAACCCGTGCGCTTCAGCAGCTCCCAAATGTCGTGATAATTATCAGCGTCGCGTGAAGGTAAGGTGATCGCCAGGAAATGCTCGGATCCGTCGACCTGCAGAGGTCTCCAGTCTGACTCGCGCGGCGCCGAGGATGTTTTAGTCACCGCTCTCGGTGCTGGCGCGCTCACGAGTTTGGCGGGGGCGGCCACGGCTAAATATTCCTCGACTCCCACGAGGTCGGCTTCGCGCCAAGCGATGGGTTCGGTCGGACGATTCAGCCAAAAAAATACGGGCTGACCAGCGAGGGCCTCGATTAATTCGGCTAGTTGCGCGCGGGTCAGTTGCAGGAAAGAAATGGGTGCAGGCTGGGCGCCGAGGCGTTGTAGCACGGCGAGGCCGGCGACAATCGCGGGGTCGGGCGCACTCGCCAGATTGAGCTCCAGTCGCACCGCGATCGCGTCGCGGGGGGCGGCGCTGGCTAGGTTGGGTGGCAGTAGCAGGCGAAGCATAGGCAAAGACAGCGAGCACAACAGCCTGCTTCGCCCACCGGAGGCAAGCAAGGTTCGCGGTCAGCGCCGGAGCCGCTCGCCGCAGCGTTCACTGCCTCGCCATGATCCCGCGGTGTTAAGGCAGAAAAGAAGGCAAGCTCGTCGGCCTAGCTCGTCGTTAAATGCCAGAGACTGCAAAGCGTGCAGCGGTAGGCGGAGCGTTGTCGTTCCACCCCAGCCAACAGGGCGGCATCGAGGGCGTCGCCTTGCGTGCGATAGCGCCGCTTGCGCGTGCACATCCGCTGTTTCATTTCGGGCGTGAGCTTTTTCATGACCGGCGCCGCGTAAACTGGCGGCAGCTCGCGACGTAGTCGAATGCTTAAAGTGGCGTTATGGGTTGCCGTAAGATTTTCCGGCAAAGATCGCTGCCGCGCGAAAAATCACGGCAAGTTTGCGGCCGCTCATCATAAATCGTGCACAAGCGGGTGGACAGATCCAAGGCCAGGCACGAGCCGTCACTGCGTTGATCCATGCAGCGCACGCCGGCGTGTTCCACGACGAGCTCTTCGGGGACAAGGTCCCCTTCGCGGAGGGCGACCACCAGATGGCAACATTGTCCGCAACCTGCACAGGCGGGGATATCGGGATGATCGTTCAGCGTCATAACGACCCCATCCTTAATTCAGCCATATGATTGGCCACAAAAAACGCAAAAAGCGCATAACCTAAAAAACGCCGCTCAAAGTTAGGCGCCGGAGTCATCACTTCACCGGTGATCGTATTATAGGGCGAGTAAACTTGCTGGCCCGCTGAGCTCTCTGCCTGGTCCGCGTTTCATGGTGGATTTTCAGGAGGATCATTCGCGCCGCACGCAAACGAGAATGAAGGCTTCGTCTTTAAGCCTTAAAACCTAAACCTTAAAACT
>RGAX01000321.1 GCA_009919985.1 Opitutaceae bacterium | reverse complement strand
TCGAAAGGGCACTCGATGCCGAGATCGCCGCGCGCGACCATTACGGAATCCGTGGCGCGCACGATGGCGTCGAGGTTGTCGATGGCGGACTGGTCTTCGATCTTCGCGATGATGCGAACGAGGGATTTTTTCTCCGCGAGAAAATCGCGCAGGAGCGTGATATCAGCGGCGTCACGGACAAAAGATAGCGCGAGAAAATCAATGCCTTCCTCGAGGCCGACGAGGGAATCGGCGCGATCTTTTTCGGTGAACGAAGGGAGGTTCACTTTCACGCCGGGGAGGTTGATGTGGCGCTTGGATTTGAGCTCGCCGGGGATGAGGACGCGGCAGCGGATATGGGCGTGATCTTTGGTGAGGACTTCGAGGCGGATGAGGCCGTTGTCGACGAGGACCGTGTCGCCCACGGCGATGTCGTTGACGAGATCTTGATAGTTGACGTCGACGGATCGGATTTCCTCCGAGTTTTCGCGATCGGCGCCGGGCTTGACGGTGAAATCAAAAATCTCACCGGGACGAAGTTCGATGGGTGCGTCGAGGTCGCCCGTGCGAATTTCGGGACCTTTGATATCCATCATGATGGCAACTTCGCGGCCGATGCGGGCGCTCACGGCGCGGATCCGGCGGATGACGGTGCGCGTCCACTCGTGTTTGGCGTGAGCCATGTTGAGCCGGACGATGTCGGCTCCGCCGAGGATGAGCTTCTCGAGCATCTCCTCGCTCTCCGTAGCGGGACCAAGGGTAAAGATGATTTTGGTACGGCGTAGAACGTTGGGCTGCGTTTGGTTCATGACAAAAATCATCCAAAGCATTCTCCGCGCCGAATGCTAGCCCTCACATTTCAGTCTAGGTGATAAAAATGTGACAAAATCCTCGAGCTTAGGACCGGCGCTCAGGTGAGTTCGTAAAACGGCGTGCTCTCGCCCGCGCAGACGACGGTAAACTCGCAAGTGGCCAGGGCGGCGCGCAGGGCGGCGAGGGCGTTTTCCACCGCGGGGCGGGAATTACAATCGCGCGAGAGGTGCGTGAGATAGATGCGACGCCATTGCGGACTGGCGACTGAGGTTAGGCTGCTTGGTGGCCCAAGGGCGCTTGTTGTCGGCCTTGAGGAGTTCCGGGCAGTGGTTGGCTTCGACCACGACGATGTCACAGGCGCGGAGGTGTTCGCAAATATGTTGCGGGGCGTGGCCAAGATCAGTGAGGAAGACGAGTGAACGACGCGGTGAAAAAAGATCGTTTTCCTGGCCAGCGGTGAAACGAAAGCCGACGGGATCGTGGGCGTCGTGAGGCACGGCGAAACTCTCGATCTCAAGGTCGAGAAAACGAAAGCGCGCACCCGTCTCGAAGAGTTGCCATTCCGGTTTATGCGCGGGATCGAGCTTGGCTTGGATGGCGCGCGCGGTGGCGGGATTAGCGAAGATGCGCAGTTGCGGGAATTTTTTCAGTCCCTCGATGCCGGCGGCGTGGTCGCCGTGTTCGTGAGTGAGAAAGATGGCGTCGATCCGGGCCAGCGATTCGCCGACGGTGGCGAGGAGTTGCTCGAGTTTACGCGCGGAAAAACCGGCGTCGATGAGGATGCGCGCGCCCTCGGTGACAAGCAGGGCGGCATTGCCCGAGCTGCCGCTACCGAGAATGGAAAAACGCATGGCCATGAAGCTGCGGTTCAACGCCGCGCGCAGGACGACGGCAAGGGGTTTCGCGCGGCAACCCGAAGTTTACCAGGCGCAGAGGGCGTCGATGCCGGCGGCGGAACCGTCGCGAGCCCAGCTGTCGAGTTGCGCTTGGTCCTTGAGTTGTTGGCCGCGCGCGCGCGGCACGGCGGCGAAGGCGTTGGCGCATTCGGCGAGGCCGGTCATGTCGCCCCAGAGTTTTTCAAATTGAGCGACGGGATAAACGTCTTCTTGGCCGTGGCCCCAGCGTTTTTTCACGTCTTTGAGCGTCACGTAGGTCGGCACGCGCGCCGCCATCGCGCGCACGGCGGCGGCGGTGCGCTCGGGATCGGCCAGTTCGGCGCGGGTGAGTCCGAAAAGCGCGAGCAAGCGGTCGATGTCTATCCAGCACGTGTTGGTATT
>RGAX01000033.1 GCA_009919985.1 Opitutaceae bacterium | reverse complement strand
CTGCTTAAGGGAATCCCGGCCCTTCAGGGCCGGGAGGAGGTCAAAGATTCTCTTACCCCAGAGGGTCGCTGAGCTCGCAAGGCTCGGCTAAACGCAACGCTCAACCGCTCGACTTGAGGAAAGCCCGATTTTTACATTATGGTCAGATTTTTGCCATTGAGGTTTTTTCAAGGCCAGTTAGCTTTTGGCCATAGTGTGCATGTTTGAATACGCTAATCTACAAAAGCCACTTGGGTGGCATACGCAGGTGGCATATTTTACCATGTTTTCACTCGAGCGGGCGTAGTATATCGGTAATATGTGTGCTTCCCAAGCATGAGAGGAGGGTTCGATTCCCTCCGCCCGCACCAATTAGTCCCCACAACCAAAAATAAAATACCATGAAGTCCTCCAAGATCCTGTTCGTCGTTGCCGCCCTCATCTCTGCCTCGTTCGCCTTCGCGGCCGACGCTGCCAAAGATGCCGCTCCTCACAAGGGCAAGTGCTGCGTGAAAGCTGAAAAAGAAGGCAAGACCTGCGCTCACGAGTGCTGCGTCGCCGCCGCCAAAGAACACAAGAACTGCGAAAAATGCGGCGGCACCAACGCCCCCGCTGCGGCCAAGCACTAAGCAGTTAGGTTAAGTTATTTTTACGAAAGCCGCTCCGGCAACGGGGCGGCTTTTTTTACGCCCCGTGGCTTCGGCCTGAGAACGCGATCAGAGCCAAGGATCGAAGAGGATTTTGACGGCTTGTTTCGTGCGTAACAATTCCACGCCCTCGGCGTACCGAGTGAAGGGCAACGTGTGCGTGATAAGCGGAGCCAACCGGAGTTGGCCCGCGACGATGAACCGCAAGGCGGTCTCGGCGGCGGCGCGATGGTGTTCGCCGTAGCCCATGAGTACGAGGCCGGGGCCGAAGAGGTGGCGCGGGCTAAAGCGCACGTCCTCGCGGAGCACGCCAAAGAGCGTCACACAGCGGCGCGTGCGATCCATCAAAAATTCGATGGATGCGGGTAGTCCGGTGAGGTCGATCGCGTCGTCGAGGGCGGACGCGTCTCGCGCTGGCGGCCAGATCAGGGCATCGGGCGCAAGGGTGCGGTGCGCGCCGAGGCTTAAGGCGAGGGCGCGACGCTCGGCGACGACATCAAAGCCGATGATTTCTGCTGCGCCGTGTGCGCGGGCGAGTTGCACGGCGACCAGACCGGCGGGGCCGAGGCCTGAGAGACCAAGGCGCCGACCGGCGACGCTGCCAAGTGTGGCGAGTTGTTGAAAGGAAACCTCGACGCACATCGCGAGTTCGAGCGAGGCGAGATCGGCGGCGGGCAGGTGAGCCGGCACTTCGATTAAATCGTCGGCGCGCAGTACGTTAAATTGCGCGTAGCACCCTTGTGGGCGGCGGCCGCTGTCGCGCCAGACGGCAACGCTCGCGCCAACGCGTAACGTAGTAACATCAGGCCCAAGGGCGACGATCTCGCCTACGGCTTCGTGGCCAGGTTGACCGGGCAGATAGGGATAATTAAGCGGCGCGCCGGGAAACATCGGTTGGCCGCCGAAGATATGGAGGTCCCAATGCGGACAGGTGGCGATGGCGCGAATACGGACGAGGACTTCGCCGGGACCGGGCTTGGGCACCGGGGCCTCGCGCCAATCCGCGCGGCCAGGTGCGACGATCTGCAAAATACGCATCTGGGTGGGAAGTGACATGGGGCAAACGCGCTGGGCGCATCTGACACTTAAATGTAGCCTACGATTTAGGCGTCTGCGTGGGCGGGTTCGGCGCTAAGATTACGCCAACGGGCGAGGACGCGACAGTGGATGTCGTCGGGCGCGAGTCCGTAGGAGCTGCGCAGGATCGCGTTGCTCGAGCCGTGTTCGACAAATTTATCGGGCCAGCCGATGCGTTCGACCGGGGTGGGGCATTCGGCGTCTTGTAACGCTTCGAGCACCGCGCTGCCGAAGCCGCCGGCGAGCACATGGTCTTCCATCGTAACGATGAGCGGGACGAGCGTGGCTTGGCTGAGCAGCAGTTTACGGTCGAGCGGCTTGATGAAGCGGGCGTTGACGACGCCGACAGAGAGTTGTTCTTCGCGGGCGAGGCGTTCGGCGAGAGCGAGGGCTTCGGCGATCATGGGGCCGAGGGCCCAGATCATGATTTGGGTACCGTCGCGCAAGACCTCGGCTTGGCCGATGGGGAGGGCGACTGGTTGGGCTTTGATCTTTGCGCCCGTCCCGGCCCCGCGCGGGTAACGGATGAAGCCAGGTCCGGGTAGTTGGAGACTGGTGTGGAGCATGTCGACGAGTTCGTCCTCGTCTTTGGGCTGCATGACGGTGGCGCCGGGCACGCAGCGTAGGTAAGAGATATCGAAGAGTCCGTGGTGCGTGGGGCCATCGGCGGGGGAGAGGCCGGCGCGGTCCATGCAGAAGGTGACGGGTAGGTTTTGCAGGGCGACGTCGTGGATGACCTGGTCGTAGGCGCGCTGGAGGAAGGTGGAGTAAATCGCGCAGACGGGGCGGAAGCCCTTGGTCGCAAGGCCGGCGGCGAAGAGCACGGCGTGTTCTTCGGCGATACCGACATCGAAGAATTGCTTGGGGACCTCGTTGGCGAGGTGGATCAGGCCGGTGCCGCTGGGCATGGCGCCAGTGATGCCGAGGATCTTGGGGTTGGCCTTGGCGAAGCGCACGAGGGCGTGGCCGAACACGTCTTGGAGGTTGGGCGGGGTACCGGGGGCAGTAGCCTTGCTCTCGCCGGTGGTGGGATCAAAGGAGCCGAGGCCGTGAAATTTTTCGGGTTGGGCGAGAGCGGCTTCGAGGCCTTTACCTTTTTTGGTGAGCACGTGGATGAGCACGGGGACATCGGCGTGGCGGGCGAACTCGAGGTTTTTCTGGAGCGCGTCGAGGTCATGTCCGTCAACGGGACCGAGGTAGCGAAGGCCGAATTTCTCAAAGAGGGAGGATTCGACGAAGAAGTCCTTCGTCTCGCGTTTCCATTTGTGGTAAACGCGGTTCAGGCTCTCGCCGGCGGGGAAGCTCTTGAAGAAGCCCTCAATGTCGTGGTGAAGCTTGTTGTAAGTTTTGCTGGTGCTTAGGCGGTTGAGGTAGGTGGAGATGGCGCCGACATTTTTGGCGATGGACCACTCGTTGTCGTTGAGGATGACGATGAGGCGCTTGGTGGAGCCAACGATGTTGTTGAGGGCTTCGAGGGTGACGCCGCAGGTGAACGCGCCATCGCCGCAGACGGCGACCACGTGCTCGGAGCTGCCGCGAAGATCGCGGGCGGTGGCCATACCGAGGGCGGCACTTAAGGCGGTGCCGGCGTGGCCGGCACCAAAGCTATCGTGCGGGCTCTCGGCGCGGTAGAGAAAGCCGCTGGCGCCGCCGGATTGGCGGAGACCGCGGAAGAATGTGCCTTGGCGACCGGTGAGGAGCTTGTGGACGTAGCCTTGGTGGGCGACGTCGAAGACGAATTGGTCGTTGGGCGTATCGAAGACGCGGTGCAGGGCGAGCGTGAGTTCGACGACGCCGAGGTTAGGCCCGACGTGGCCGCCGTTCTTGGCGGTGACGGCGATGATTTCTTCGCGGATTTCCTGCGCGAGTTGGGGCAGTTGGCCGGGCGCGAGGGCTTTGACGTCGGCGGGGCCGTGGATGGTCTCGAGAATGCGAGCGGGAGAAACGTTCATCAGATGCAGAGGCAGGAAAGGCGGATGTGGTTAAAAATAAGTGATGACGTCGGTACTCAGGCGCCGCGCTCGGGCTCGAAGGCGGAGAAGGAAGCGCCGTCTTTTTGTTTCTTGAGCAGCTCTATCTTAAGCTCGGCGTCTTTGAGGCGAGATTCGCAGACTTTCAGGAGTTTGGAGCCCTGCTCAAACTTAGCGAGCAGGTCGGCCAAGGGCACGTCGCCGGACTCCATCGTCTCGACGATAGACTCCAGCTGATTGAGGGCGGTCTCGAATGAGAGTTTGCTTTCCTTAGTTTCCACGAGGGGAAGATGGGTGGGCGGGCGCCGGTTTCAAACAATCTTTAGTGATTATAAAATAAGCTTAGGTTGCGCTAGGGGAAGGAGCGGGCACGGTGGCACGAGCGGAGGGTTTTCCGCCCAACCGTATGTTATCTAATTTTTTGCAGCGTCGCAGTGTGAGCCTGATCTCAGCGGGTAGCCGCGTGATCGGCCGGGTGAGACTCTGGATCGTGGCGCGGCCGCGGTTGGCGGCGTGGTTTTTCCCCGATGGAGATGGTTCGCCGGAGTCCCGCTACCGGGAATACAACGGCTGGTATTTCGCTAATTTTTACGAGCAAGAGAAGATGTTGGCGGATAAGCCGCGGATGGCATTTTACCATGCGGCGATCTCGCGGCACATCCAGCCGGGGGACCGCGTGATTGATCTCGGGACGGGTACGGGGATCTTGGCCGCGTTTGCCGCACGGCGCGGGGCGGCGCACGTTTACGCGGTGGATCACTCGGAGATTTTGCGACACGCGAAGACTCTGGCCGCGGCCAACGGGATTCAAAATGTGGAGTTTATCTCGGCACATAGTTCGGAGTTCGCGACGAACGAGCCTGTGGATGTGATTTTACATGAACAGATGGGAGATTGTCTCTTCGACGAGGCGATGGTGACCAATGTCTGCGACCTACGAGATCGCTTGCTAAAGCCGGGCGGGCTGATTTTGCCGAGCTGTTTCGATTTTTATTGTGAGCCCATCAAGTTGAACGATGCGCGGTATGTGCCGTTTATTTGGGAGCTCAAGGTGCATGGTTACGACTATGCCTGCATGGGGCGGCAACGGCCACAGGAGCCTGATTATTATCATCTGCGCAGTAGTGATCCGGAGTTTGTGGATCACTTTTTGGGCGAGCCGGATCCGGTGCTCTCGGTGGATTTACACACGTTAAACGAGGCTAATCTGCCGGGTGAGATCACCTTTTCGCGTACGGTGGTGAACGCGGGGCGGCTCGATGGATATGCGGTGTATTTCCGAGCACGCGTGGATGCGGATCTTAAACTCGGCTCGGGGCCGAAGGATGCAGGGCGTGCGCCTCACTGGGGCTATCGCATCCTGCGGACGGATCGGGCGGACTTTGCCGTGGGCGAGGTCATCGATGTACGCCTGACGGTGGGGCGTTGGACGGATATTGATACGTGGCGGTGGAGCCACGTGAAACGCGCGTTGACCGCGGCTGTTTAAACCACGGGCGCTGTAAGCTCACACGGCGCGCGGCGCTTCGGGCCACAAAGCGAGGAAGGCGACTTGGGCATCGCGATCGGGCAAGCCGACGCGTTGCGGGTCGTTCAAAAATCGTAGGGGAAAGCCGGCGTCCAGTGCGGTCACGGTGACGTTGAAATCCTGGAGGTGGAAAAACGCGCGCCAAGCGCCGCAGCCGATTTCGAGTTGTTCAGCACTGCGGCGACGAATGCGGCGCGTGCGGTGCGGCGTAGGATCGCGGGCGAGGAGTTCATCTAGGCGCGCTCGAAAATCGATTTGCCAGTGAGCGAGGAGCCATTCGGCGGGTGAGTGCGTCGACTTCTTCGATCCAACCGGCGCAGGCTTCGGGGAAACTGTCGTAAGCTGGGACGTAGGGTTTTAGATCAAAGACCGGCGTGCCCTCCACAAGATCGCATTCACCGAGGATCAGGCGGCGACCCTCGATCGCGATGAGCTGCACGGGCGTGAGTCCGAGCGGATTGGGGCGATGCGGCGAACGTGTGGCGAAGACTCCGCGCCGTTGGGCAGGCCCGCGTGGCGGAATGACTTGGGGACGCCAGGTGGTGTTGCGATGAAACCACCAAATGAGCCAGACGCGGGAAAAACCGGCGAGATCACGGAGCGCTTGCTCGTAATTGTGACCGGGGACGAGCTCGAGAATATTGCGCTCGGGTTGTTGCTCGGACGGTTGGTGAAGGGCCTGAAACTTTACCTGTTTGCCCGTGCGAATATAGCCTATGGGCTCGAGCGAAAGTGTGGTGGGAAGTTCGGACATCGCGGGATCGATCAGTCTTTTTTCGCAGGTGCGAGAGGCGGGGGAGTGCCGGCGCGGAGTACCTGGCCGAGGGCGTGATCAGCAGGCGTGAGGCCGCGACGGTAGCCCTTGAAGGCGTAGGGTGTGGGGGCAAACGCGTCGAGGTAGCGCACATCAGCGCGCGCAGGAATGTCGATTGCGAAGCCGGCGAGGACGGCGTTGATGACGAGGCGGCGGAAGTCTTCGTTAGCGAGATCGGTGGCGGCGCCCATAGTGGTGCAGAACACGCGGTTGATCGTGCCGTTGGCGTTGTGGTTTACGCGCGTCCAGGCGAGTGGCATGAGCGGGTCGTTGATGGGTTGTTCGACGCCGTCGGATTTGCGTTTCTTGAGGTAGGTGTCGGGCGCGTCGGTGGGATTCATGCCAGTGAGAACCTGACCGCGGACGAGGATTTTGGCGTCGGCGACAGGATGGGTTTCATAGACGCCTGAGTCGCCGAAAATCGCGGTGACGCCGCGGAGCAATGGATCGCTCTCGGCGCCGGGTTCGATGATACCTCGGGTGGCGCCGCGGCGGTTGGCGCCCCAGTGGCTGACCCAATTTTCTCCGAGAACCTCGCGGCCGAAGTTGTTGAATGATTTGTAGGCGCTGGAGCTTTTGGCGGGGAAGTTGAAGGCGTGGGTGCTGGTGCGCAGAGCGACGATTGGGATGCCGCGCGCGACGGCGGCGGCGAAGCGCTGCATCGCGGCATCGGGCCACTGGCGGAAGCGCAGGCCCATCACGATACCGTCGGCACGGTCGAGTGCGGCGGGGTCGGAGAGGCTGGTGTTGTTGTCGGGATTGATCGTGCCGTCAGGATCGAGTGCGAAGAGCACGGTGCAGGTAAAGCCGTAGCGCTGGCTGAGGATCTTGGCCAGCATGGGCAGGCCTTCTTCAGAGCGGTATTCTTCGTCGCCAGTGAGAAAGACGATATGTTTGGCTTGGCCGGGGCCGGAAGCGGCGGGGTAGGTGATCGAAGTCATCGGAGCGGCAGAGAGTGAGGCTAATGAAATGAGGACGAACAACGAGACTAGGGTGAGGAGTTGGGGGGGCTTCATCGAGGTTGGTGCTGGTCGGATTGCGGGGCGGCGTCAATGGCGCGGGCGCCGCGGCGGCGGCGATGCAGGATTGACGCGGGAGAGGGTTTGACGGGAATCGGGAGATGGCACTCCCAGAAATCAAAATCGAAGTTCTCAAAACCGGCACTGGCGCTGCGCCCAAGAAGGGTCGCTCGGTCACGGTTCATTACACGGGCACGTTTGAAGACGGCTCGAAGTTCGACAGCTCGGTGGATCGCAACGAGCCGTTTACCTTTGTGCTTGGCGCAGGGCAGGTGATCGAGGGGTGGGATGTTGGCGTCGCGACAATGAAAGTCGGCGACAAAGTAAAGATGACGCTGCCGCCGCACCTTGCTTATGGCGAACACGGTTATCCTGGTGCGATCCCGCCGAGCGCGACGTTGATTTTTGAGGTCGAGTTGCTCGCGGTGGGTTAAACGGCGGACTTTTTCCATATGCCGAATCCGACTAAAAATGACGCTGAACCCACGGTGGTGACCGTGCGCGAAGAACCGATTGAATTGTGCCAGTTGCTCAAATTTGCGGGCCTGACGGATTCAGGTGGCGACGCTAAGCAGGTGATCGCTGATGGCCAAGTGCGTCTCAACGGCGTTGTCGAAACGCAGAAGCGCAAGAAAGTGCGCGCGGGCGACCGCGTGACTTACGGCGCGGAGACGTTGCTCGTGCGCGTCGGGTAACACTAAAGCGGCGCGTGAGTACGCGCCGCTTGGGGGTATGTCGCCGCTTAAGGGAAAAGCCCGCGCGCGGCTTTAGCATCGGCTACGCGCTGGATGCCGAGCGTAAGCGCGGCGAGGCGGCGGCTGAATTGGAATTTATTTTTCTGCGCGTCGACGGAGGCTTTGGCCTTATCGAGGATGCCAAAGAGTTTTGTGATCACCTCCTCGCGGCTCCAGTAAAAGTTGGATAGATTCTGGAGCCATTCGAAGTAGGAGACGATGACGCCACCGGAGTTGCAGAGTACGTCGGGGATAATCTCGATGTCGCCGCGTTGTTCGATGATTTTGTCGGCGGCGTTGGTCGTCGGGCCGTTGGCGGCCTCGGCGAGGACGCGGCAACGCAGTTTTGGGGCGTTGACCTCGGTGATGACGCGCTCGAGAGCAGCGGGAACGAGCACAGTGCATTTCAGCTCGAGCAGTTGCTCGTTGCTGATCGCTTCACCGCCGTCGAAATCACGGAGCGTCTTTTGGTATTGGATATATTTTAAGGCTTTTTTGAGGTCGATACCCTTGGGGTTGTAATAGGCGCCAGTATAATCAGAGATCGCGATGATTTTGGCTCCGTAGGCATCAAGCGCGAGGGCGGTCTCGCTGCCGACATTGCCGAAGCCTTGGATTGCAACCGTGGATTTCTTGATGGGGATTTTGAGGTCGTGTAGATATTGCTTAATCAGGTATGCGACCCCTGCGCCCGTGGCTTCGCGTCGACCTTGAGAACCGCCGAGGGCGATGGGTTTGCCAGTGACGATGCCGGGTTCGACGTGGCCGACGTGATTCGAATATGTGTCCATCATCCAGCCCATGATGCGCTCGTTAGTGCCGACATCGGGGGCGGGAACGTCTACGTGTGGCCCGAGGAAGTTGACCATCTCCTGCATGTAACGGCGCGAGAGATGTTCTAGTTCGTTGAGGGAAAGTTGATTCGGATCGACGATGACGCCACCCTTGGCGCCGCCGTAGGGCAGGCCGACGAGGGAGCATTTCCAACTCATCCACATTGCGAGGGCCGCAACTTCTCCGAGGGTGACGTTTTGGTGGAAACGGATGCCGCCTTTGGACGGACCGGTGGACAGATTGTGTTGCACGCGGTAGCCCTCGAAGACGGTGACGCTACCGTTGTCGCGCTTGACGGGCAGGGCGACCGCGAGGCAACGCCGCGGGTATTTGGTGCGGTCACGGATATCATCGGGTAGGTTGATGGCATCGGCGGCTTGATCAAATTGCCGGCAAGCCATTTTGAAGACCTCGGAATCGTACAGGGTGGAGACAATTGCTTTGGACATGGATGCAAGGGTTGTTTTGCCACGTTTGGCGGCTGCTTGTTTCTGGCTATAGCTTGAGCAGGGCGTCAGGTTTAGCAATTGGCATCAGGCGTTTGAAAACGTTGTATGATGGCAACTCATCGCGCTTAAGCGGTCCGTTGCTAACATGGGAATCCTTCTAAATGTCGTGCGCTGGTTGTTGGGAAAAACAGCTGCAGCGGGTCTGATCCTGGCGCTAGGGCTGGGTACGGGCGGGCTGTGGCTGTTTCTTAAGGATAATGTGAACTTCGAGGATTGGCGTCGCGATGTGATTCGCACAATCAATGGCGAGCGGGCGCACATTCAGTCTGCGCTCGGCGATGTGGAGCAGCGGTTGGAGCTGATGAAGCTAGAGATCACGGCCGAGCGATCTAAGGTCGATCAGGCGGGCAAAATCATCGAGCAACTTAAAGCGCTCGAGAGCACATGGGATCGATTGATGGGCAATTCTGAGCAACAGCGCGCCAATGCCTTGCAACGAACGAAAATGGTCGCCTTGCGCGCCGCTGCGATTGCCCGCGCTGAGACCTTACAGAAGGACTACACGAGAATGACCTGGGAGCGCGACGGTCTGGAGCTTGCACTCGGTAAAAAAACAGCGGAGTTGAAATTGGCTGAAGCCAAGAAATCTAAAGTTCAACATTACCTGGAAGATGCGTGGGCGCGATCGAGCAATTGGGTCTATCTCGCGCTGGCGCTCTATTTTCTCGGGCCTACGGTAGGTAAGCTGGTGCTGTATTTTGGGATCGCGCCGTTGATTGCAGGTGGGCGCGCCGTGCGACTGACGCCGGAATTAGCTGAGTTGCCTGAAGTGGCTACGAGTCGAGTCTCGGTGGAAATCGCATTGCACCCGGGTGAGCGTCTGTGGGTGAAAAGCCGGTTTTTACAGGCCTCGGATGAAGGCGTAGAACGCGCGACGAAGTTTTTATTGGATTGGCGAATTCCGTTTACGTGCTTGGCGACAGGATTAATCGAGTTACTTGAGATCAAAGCGCGGTCGGGGCGCGGGGAGCAACGCGTGACGCTCTCAAACCAAGCCAATCCACAAAGCGAGTTGGCGGTACTGACGTTGCCGCCGGGCGCTGCGATTGTGTTGCGGCCGAGTTTTTTGGCTGGGGTGATCGTGCCGGAAGGCGGAAAGCTGGAGATGCGGCGGCGCTGGCAGCTCTGGCGCTGGCAGGCCTGGGTGACATTGCAGTTTCGTTTTTTTGAATTTGTGGGACCCTGCCGGTTGATCGTCGCAGGTAGCCGCGGGGTGCGAGCGGAGCTTTTGGCCGAGCGCAAAGGCAACGCGACGCCGGCTCGGCGGGCCAATCAGGATGCAACGGTTGGCTTCACGCCGAATCTCGACTACCGGCCCGTGCGAGCGGAGACGTTTTGGAGTTATTATCGCGGTGTGAATCCACTGTTTGATGATCTGTTTGCCGGGCGCGGGATATTTTTATGTCAGGAAATTTCAGCCGAAGGCGATGCGAGCCGGGCGCGGCATTTCTGGGGTGGGCTTTGGAGCGCGTTGATGAAAATCTTCGGGCTTTGACTCGACGTCGCGGTGCGGTGGAGTGGGGGATATGTCGATGCAGGCAGACGATCAAATCGCGGTGTTGTTCGATTGGGATGGCGTGATTATTGATTCGTCACGGCCGCATGAAGAGAGTTGGGAGCGGCTCGCAGCGGAGGAGAAAAAGACCCTGCCCAGCGATCATTTCACGGTCGGATTTGGGAAGAAAAACGAATGGATTATTCCGCATCTGTTGCGCTGGACCCCCGTAGACGATGTGGCGCAGGTGAAGCGCCTGTCGCTTCGTAAAGAAGCGCTTTACCGTGAGATTGTGGTTGAGCGCGGATTGAAGGCGTTACCCGGCGTAAATGATTTTCTCGCGCGCTTGAAGGCGGCGGGCGTACCCAATTGCATCGGCTCTTCAACGCATCGGGAAAATATCACGACAATCTTGGGCGTACTCGGGTTTGAAGGCTTGTTTGGTGGGATGGTGACCTCGGAAGACGTGACGCAGGGCAAACCGCATCCGGACGTTTTTTTAAAAGCAGCGGCCAAAACGGGCGTGCCGCCGGCACGTTGCGTGGTGTTTGAGGATGCGTTACCCGGAATCGAAGCCGGTCACGCGGGTGGGATGAAAGTGGTGGGGGTGGCGACGACGCATCCGGTGGAGGTGTTGCTTGGTAAAGTTCATCGCGTTGTAACGCGATTGGATGAGCTGACGGTTGCAGATTTGCGGACGTTGGTTTCCGGTTGAGCATGCTTTTCAAGCTCGCATCCGATTATGAGCCGAAGGGCGATCAGCCGCAGGCGATCGCCCAGTTGGTGAATTCGATCAAGGCGGGCAACAAGCATCAGACGCTGCTTGGCGTGACCGGCTCCGGCAAGACCTTTACGATGGCCAACGTCATTGCGCAGTGTGACCGGCCGACTTTGATTATTTCGCACAACAAGACACTCGCAGCGCAACTTTACTCGGAGTTTAAGAATTTTTTCCCAGACAACGCCGTCGAATATTTCGTCAGTTATTACGATTACTACCAGCCCGAGGCTTACGTGCCTTCGAGTGACACTTACATCGAGAAAGATTCTTCGATCAACCAGGAGATCGAGCGCTTGCGTATTGCGACGACGAGTTCGTTGGTTTCGCGTAAAGACGTGATCGTGATCGCGAGTGTTTCATGTATCTACGGCCTCGGATCGCCCGAGACGTTTTCGGAAATGCGCATCGCGATCCGCATGCACGATGAATTGGGGCGCAACGCTTTCCTTGAGCGACTCGTTGAAAACCGCTACGAACGTAACGACTACGAACTGAAACGAGGCTGTTTTCGTGTGCGCGGTGACGTAGTTGATGTGATGCCGGCGTACTTGGAACACGGACTGCGCGTGGAGTTTTTCGGCGATGCCGTGGATGTGATCACAGAGTTTGAGCCGATTAGCGGCAAGGTGATCCGCACTTTGGACCAATTCGATCTTTACCCGGCGAACCAATACGTGACGACGCGTGGTAAACTTGAACCGGCTATTGCCTCGATTAAGGCCGAGCTCGAAGAGCGCGTGGCGTATTTCGAGGGGAAGGGGCTCTACCTTGAGGCGCAGCGGATCAAAATGCGTGTAAGCTACGATCTGGAGATGTTGCAGGAAATGGGTTTCTGCAACGGCATCGAAAATTACTCGTTGCAACTAACCGGGCGTAAACCTGGGTCGCGACCGTTTTGCCTCATCGATTTTTTCCCGAAGGATTTTATGCTGATGATCGACGAGAGTCACGCGACGGTCTCTCAGATCGGTGGCATGTTTAATGGCGACTTGGCGCGCAAAACGACGTTAGTGAATTTTGGTTTTCGGCTGCCTTCCGCGCTCGATAACCGGCCGCAAAATTTTCCGGAGTTTCAGCAGATTACGGGTCAGACGCTTTATGTATCGGCGACGCCGGCGAAATTTGAATTGGAGTGTTCGGCGGTGATTGCGGAGCAGTTGATCCGCCCCACGGGCCTTTTGGATCCGGTGATCACGATTCGCTCGACCAAGGGCCAAGTCGAAAATCTTAAGAGTGAAATCAACCTCGCTGTGGCGGCCGGGGAGCGCGTGCTGGTAACAACTTTGACCAAGCGCCTATCGGAAGACCTCACAAGTTACCTGCGGGAATCGAAAATCAAAGTGGAGTACCTGCACTCGGATATTGATGCGATCGAACGCGTGGAAATTCTGCGAAACCTAAGGCTGGGAAATTTTGATGTCCTTATCGGGATCAATTTGCTGCGTGAAGGGTTGGATTTACCCGAGGTGGCCTTGGTGGCGATTCTTGACGCCGACAAGGAAGGTTTTCTACGTAGCGAAACTAGTCTGGTGCAGACGGCAGGACGCGCCGCGCGCCATGAAAAAGGCCGAGTGATTTTCTACGCGGACAAGGAGACCGATTCCATTAAGCGCACGATCGCGATCACTAATTACCGTCGTGAAAAACAAATTGCCTACAATCTCGAACATGGGATCACGCCGCGTAGCGTGAAACGCTCGGCGCAATCCAGTCTACATCTTTACGATGGTTCGGGCCGCAAGGATGAGGAACCGAGCGTCGCGGAAAACGCGGACGACGTCGCGGCGGTCATCGCCGAGCTCGAAGAAGACATGCAGGCGGCCTCAGGGCGGCTGGAGTTTGAGCGCGCGGCTTTGTTGCGCGATCAGATTGAGGCCCTGCGCACGGGCGATTATCGTAAAATGGCGAAGATCGAGGCTAAAGATTACGCGAAGCGTGGGCGCAAAGGTGGCAAGCCGGCGGCGGCGAAATTCGGTGCGCGGCTTAAGTGAACACTCCGCTCCGCATGCGCGGAACTATTTGGCGCGGTCGGGGTTGAGCACACCGATGCAGGGTAAATTGCGGTAGCGCTCGGCAAAATCGAGGCCGTAGCCGATTACGAATTTATCGGGGATTTTGAAGCCCACGAAATCGGCTTCGAAGTCGACCTCACGGCGACCGACTTTGTCCAGGAGCACACAGGAGCGCAGGCTCGCGGGATTGAGTTTGCGGACGAGACCGGCGACGAGTTGGAGGGTTTTGCCTGTGTCGAGAATGTCGTCCACGATTAGTACGTGACGGTTTAGGATATCGAGGGTGAGGCTGGCGACGACTTGGGGCGTTCCGACGGATTTCGTTTTTTCGCCGTAGCTGGAGATGCGGATACAGTCGAGGCGCACGGGGTTGTCGATCTCGCGCATGAGATCGGCGGTGAACATGATCGCGCCGTTGATGAGGGAGACGATCGTGAATTCGCCGTCACCGTAAGTGTTTTTGAGTTCTTGCGCGATGGAGCGCACGCGTTTTTTGATCTGGGCCTCGGTGTAAAGGACGCTTTCGAGGTCCGGATGAATGGCGGCGGGCTTTCGCTTGGTTCGGGTCGGCATGGAATTGAGACGGAGCGAGACAAACCGGCGGCAGCGAGGCAACCGGTTCTCTAGGGTTAGCTGAGGTTTATTACTTTGACTTGGCTCGAGGTGAAATCTTGCCTCCGCGGCTGTCCACGCCCGGCATGATTTCTATCAAAATCCAGCAACTGACGAAGCGTTTCGGAGCTGTCACGGCGTTGCATCACCTCGATCTGACGATTGAGCCCGGTGAATTGTTTTTCCTGCTTGGGCCTAGCGGCTGCGGCAAAACGACCCTGTTGCGCAGCATGGCAGGTTTTTACATCCCGGAGGAAGGGAGGATTTTGTTTGGCGATGAGGACGTAACGCGACTGGCGCCGCACAAGCGTAACACGGGTATGATGTTTCAAAGCTACGCGCTCTGGCCGCATATGTCGGTTGCGGAGAATGTAGCTTTTGGTCTCGAGGAGCGACGCGTGCCGAAGGACGAAATTCGTCGCCGCGTGGGTGAAGCTTTGGAATCCGTGCGCATGGGCAGTTACGCCGATCGCAAACCTAACCAACTTTCCGGCGGCCAGCAGCAACGAGTGGCGTTGGCGCGAGCGCTGGTGATCCGGCCGCGGTGCTTATTGCTGGATGAACCTTTATCAAATTTAGATGCGAAGTTGCGGCTCGAGATGCGCACGGAGATTCGGCGGGTCTGCAAGGAGTTTAAGCTTACTACGGTTTACGTGACGCATGATCAGAAAGAGGCTCTCTCGGTTTCGGACCGAATGGCGATTTTGGAAAGTGGACGTATTTTGCAGGTTGGTACGCCCCGAGAAGTTTATAAGCGACCGACGCGTAAGACCGTCGCGCATTTCATCGGCGAGACGGATTTTATCTCGGGCAAGGTGATTGGGATTTTGAAGGATTCAGCTACGGTGGAGACGGCGATTGGTCGTTTTGACGGAGTATTGGGCGATCCGACGTGCCCGCCTGTGGTGGGTCAAGAAGTGACGCTTTCGATTCGGCCCGAATGTTGGGAGCTCAGTCATGTGCAGCAGACGCAGCAGAACTCCGTGCGCGGAACAATCGGTGGTTTTGTCTATCTTGGCGAAGTGGCGCAGTACGATTTGTTGGTGCGTGACCGGGTGCTGAAAGTTTTTGAGCGTAATCCGCGTTTTGTGGATGGAGCCTCGCGTGGCGAATTGTTCGCGACCGTGGCGCCGGAGGATGTTGTTATCTTGGTGGAGTAAGCGAGCGCATGCTGCGGCAGATCATCATTGTCTTGGCGTTGGTCGCGACGGTGGCTTTGCCCTTTGCTTTGCGGCCCAAGCAGGCGGCGGCAGAAAAAGCGGACGTAACGCTAGTGCTGGTCACGCCGCACAATGAGGCGATCCGGCATGAGTACGCGCGTGGGTTTCGCGACTGGTACCACACGCACACAGGCAAGACCGTCGCGATCGACTGGCGCGTGCTCGGCGGCACGAGCGAGATCGCGCGCTTTCTCGAAGGCGAATATGTAGCTTCGTTTCAGCATATTTGGACACAGAAACTCGGGAAAAAATGGAGCGCGGAAATCCAGGCGGGTTTCCAAAATGGGAAGTTGTCCCTCGATGCACCCGCTTTGGTGAAAGAGGCGCGGGCGGCGTTTTTGAGTTCGGAGGCTTCGTGTGGCATCGATCTTTTTTTTGGCGGTGGTACGTACGATTTCGACAAACAGGCGAAGGCGGGACGCATTGTAGACAGCGGCATTTTAAAGTTACACCCGGAATGGTTCACCGACGCCGTGATCCCGCGCACGTATGCAGGCGAAGAATATTGGGACAAAGAGGGGCGCTGGATCGGCAGTGTGTTGAGCGCGTACGGAATTATTTTTAACCGCGATTCGTTAAAACGCTTGGGAATCGAGCGCGAGCCTCAGCAGTGGACGGATTTGCAAGACCCTCGGCTGATGGGCGAGGTCGCGCTCTGTGATCCGACCAAGAGTGGCTCAATTGCGAAGGCGTTTGAAAATGTAATTCAGCAACAGATGCAACTGCGCTTAAACGCGCTGCTCGCGCAGAATCCGTTGGGTGACGTTAAGTTGCGCGAGCAGCAGGCGGTGCGTGAAGGATGGATCGCGGGGTTGCAGTTGATGCAGCTGGTGGGGGCGAATGCGCGTTATTTTACGGATACCTCGCAGAAGCCGCCGATCGATGTAGCCGCCGGCAATTGCGCAGTCGGTATGTGTATTGATTTCTACGGGCGGCAGCAGGAAGAAGCCGTAAAGCGTCGCGGGTTTTCGGGCCGCATCGGGTACGCTTCGCCTGCGGGTGGATCGGTCAGCTCGGTGGATCCGGTGGCGTTATTGCGCGGGGCAAAAAATAAAACGGTCGCGGTCGCGTTTATCGAATATGTGCTCTCAATCGAGGGGCAAAAACTGTGGAATTTTCAACCCGGGGTGGCAGGAGGGCCAGAGCGTTTTGCGCTCCGACGCTTGCCTGTGCGGCGGGATTTTTACGCCCATCAGGAATGGTTGGGCTCGCGCAGCGATCCGGGCGCGCAGCCGTTCGAGCAACGCGATCAATTGATTTACCGCAATGAATGGACGGGCGGTGTGTTTCGCGAGATGGCGTTTGTGATTCGGATTATGTGCCAAGATACTCACGCCGAACTGACGAGCGCGTGGCGGGCAATCAACGCAGCTACGCCGACGGCCCGCGCTGAGGCCTTGTCGGTGTTGTCGGACCTTTCGACGGTCGATTATGGGCGCGTGAACAAGGAAATCCGGCAAGCACTTGGTTCGAAGAATAAGGTCGATGAGATTCGTATGGCCAACGAGCTCGGAGCGACGTTTAGGCGGAACTATCAGCGCGCTGAGGCCATTGCTCGCGGACCTTAAATATCATCAGGCTCGCCTAGAGAAGGGCGAAGCTGGCGGCGTAGGCGGCTTTGTCAGCGGCTTTGAAAAACGAAGTGCCGGCGACAAACGTGTCGGCCCCGGCGGTGCGGCATTTAGCGCCCGTTTGCAGATCAATTCCGCCATCCACTTCGATGCGGAAAGATAGATTTTGTTCTGCTCGCCACATCGCGAGTTGAGTCAATTTCTGCAGCAGATCGGTGCGGAACGGTTGGCCGCCGAAGCCGGGTTGCACGGTCATTACTAGCACGAGATCAACGGTGGCGAGCAGGTGTTTTATGGCGTTAGCCGGAGTGTCGGGATTTATGACGATACCGGCTTGGCAGCCGAGCGCGCGGATGCGGGCTAGGGTGGCCGCATGGTCGTAATCGGGCTCGATGTGGATGCTGATCAGATCAGCGCCCGCGTGCGCGAAGGCTTCGACGTAGCGGTCGGGTCGCGCGAGCATCAAGTGGGTGTCAAAAAAAAGTGTGTTACCGTGGCGGCGAAGAGCGGTGACGGTTTCGGGGCCGAACGTCAGGTTGGGGACAAAGTTCCCGTCCATGATGTCGATGTGGAGCCATTTCAGGCCGAGTTCTGCGACGGTGGCGGCACTGGCGGCAAGATGCGCGTGATCGCCGGCAAGGAGCGAGGGGGCGAGAATGGGCGCGTGTATCACGTGAGGCAGAGAAACGGGGCTTGGCTGTCGGCGCAAGAATGGAGCGCTTCGAACGGGTTGCGGCAGAGTTGGACAGGCTTCACCAGACGTCGAGGACAGCGTGGGTGACTTTGGCGGCGAGTGCTTCTGTTAATAGGGGCAGAGTTTGATACTCTGCTTGAAGTTGGCCACTGACAACGGTTCCCGAGGGCAGAGTTTTCCCGCTATCGGTGTAGGCGTCGCGGCGGGCTTCGATCAGGCGTTGGTCAAAAAGTGGACGGCCCGTGCGGCGATCGGTGAGGGTGCATGCTACGCCGAGTGTGAGGGTGAATTTGCGGGCGAGTCCGGTATCGTCGCGGCGCTGGGTGGCAACGTCGCGGTGGTAATCAATGAGGTGAAGCTTGAGGGTGGCTTCGGCGGCTTCAGGGGAATTGACGAGGGTGACGCGAGCGTCGCGGACAAACGCGGCGCGGATCTGGGTCTCAAGCGTCGCCTGTGACTGAGGCAGCAAAATCTTGGTAGTTACCGGCTCTACGTAGAGGGTGGTGAAGGTTGGCTTCGCGCCCGCACCGAGTTGGTAATGGGCGCAACCATTGCCCCAGACGAGAAGTCCGACGCAGGTGATGAGAGTAAAGAGCGGACGGAGCATGGCGCTTATAATCCGCTGGAAGCGGGGGAGGCTTAGAACAGCCAGAAACGCTTCTTTTTGCCGCCTTCGGGTGGGACGGGCTTGCCCTCGGCGCCCGCTTCAACTTCGAGGAGCCGGATTTTGGCTCGTTTGGCGACTTCGGAGTCCGGGTAGGCGGTGATCGCTTCGTTATAAAAAACTTTGGCGGCTTTGAAGTTGCTACGTTTGTAGAGGTAGAAGTCACCGATCTTCATTTTGCTCTCGGCGATGACGACTTTCATGCTGTCGAGGCCTTTGGCGGCGGCCGCGATGGTAGGATCGCTGGGAAACAGGATCATGAAATCTTCGAAATAAGTGACGGCTTCTTTGGAAGAGGCTTGGTCGTAGTAGGGGCCCTCGACGAGGCCGGCGTGGGCTTGGGCGAGTTTCAGGTAAGCGTCGGGTGCAAGGAGACTTTGGGGGTAGGAATTGATCATGCGATCGAGGGCGTCGATCGCTTCTTCGGGTTCGCGGAGTTTTTGGTGGCCGCGGGCGATATTCATGAGCGCGAGCGGAGCGTAGTCGCTGTAGGGAGCGTTGATGAGGATGAACTCAAAGTATTCGATGCCCTTCTCGCGGTTGCGGAAGCCTGGCAGCCAACCCCACGTGCGGTTGCGAGCGCCGTCGAGCAGGGCGCTAGCGATGCGGTACTGTTCGCCGATGATTTCGGAGAAATATTTACTGTTAGGGTAACGGCCGACGACCCCTTGGTAAGATTCAAAGGCTTTGAAGTATTCCTTGCGGCTGAGGTGGAGTTTGGCCGCGCGGTATAGGGCTTCGGGGGCGTAGATCGAGTTAGGATATTTCTTGGCGACCTTGCTGTAAGAACTCAGGGCGGAGCCGACGCTTTTATTTTCTTCGGCTTCTCGGGCCTTATTCATGATGTCAACGGCGTTGCGACCTTCGGTGCCGAGTAGGCCGGACACCGCGCCACCATCGACTTGCCAACCGGTGCCGGGTTTCCAGACGAGATCCGCGGCCAATCGGGCTGGCAGGGAGATAAAAAGAGCCGCGAGCGTGAGCGCGAGGACGGGCAGGCGGCGGAGAAAGAGGTTCGACATGACGGCGTAAACTGTCTCTTATACACATC
>RGAX01000320.1 GCA_009919985.1 Opitutaceae bacterium | reverse complement strand
TCTTTTGATCATTCACTAACAGATGGGCAGCATGCGCCCAATAGTTGACAAATTTCTTCCCTGAGGCCTATCAGGCCTAGTCACAATCGCCTCTATTTTATGATCTAAAACTCGAAGAGAATACCGGCACGGCTTCGATCGACGCGTCGAACGGCGGCGAAATTCCGCTTAGCGTGCAATCAACGGACGCGCATTTTTTCCGTTTCTCTCAATCGGCGCAGGAGACCTACAAGGCCGAGGCGGGGCAGTCTGCGGGTGGTTCGACGGGCATTACTCCGCCTAAAACGGAACTTTTCCGCCAAGGCATGGTGACGCTCTCCTCTGCCCAAGTGCAGAACTTGGCGACGAAGATCACCGCCGCTATCCGGGTTCATCAAAGTTCATCTGGCCCGTTTCGCACGTTGGAAGAATTTTTAAGTCCTTCGGCTAACGCCACGACGAGCCTTCTCGAACAGGCGATTGCCGACGCCGGCATCAACGTCGACTCCGACGGCAACCCCATCGAATTTTCATCCCAGTTTCTCACTCAGGGTGATATCATGACAGCGCTCGCACCGGTGCTCTTTCCGCGCTCCGATACGTTTGTCATTCGCACCTACGGCGAGGCGGTAAATCCCGCGACTGGCGTGACCGAGGGTAAAGCTTGGTGCGAGGCCACGGTCCAGCGTATCCCCGAGTATTTCGACTCCAGTGAAGACGCGACTGTCGCCCCAGCCGATCTCACCAAAGAGCTAAATCAAAATCTAGGTCGCCGCTTCAAGGTCGTCTCCTTTCGATGGCTCACGCGCTCCGATATTTGATTTTCGCGCTCTGCTGCTGCGGCGGCGTTTTATTAGCCGCCGAAACAGCGCCAGCGGGTGCCCAAGCGGTGCGGTTCACGGTATTCAGTCCACGTGCGGTCAATGGCCTCACGTTTACCCCACGGTCGGGCCAAGCACCCAAGCATCTGGTGTTGTACCCTACGGCGCGGTCGCCGCGCTACGATTACCTCGGTTCGATGCCGCTCCGAATCACCGACGCCCAGACCAACACGGTTGTCGCAGAGGCTACAGTGCCACGTGAAATAACGTCGGCTTTGCTCCTGCTTGTGCCGCTCGAGCCTGCACCGGCTGCTGGGTTGCGGTATCAAACATATGTCCTCGATGATACGGCGGCGCGTCAGCCGGCGGGCACCCTAGCGATTATTAATTTCAGTGGCCTCGAACTCGCCGGCACCCTCGATGGCAAACCGCTCTTACTTACCGCTGGGCTGAATGCGGCGACGCCGCTCGGACGTTCGACGGCGCTGACGTTGCGCACGACGGTCAAAAATCGCGCCCACCAAGCCTATGCCGGCAACGTCGAACTCGGTAAAAACGAGCGCGCGCTTTTGCTGCTGTTGCCGCCGTTTTACCGCGGTTCGCTGGAGGTGCAGTCGCGCTTATTGATCGACGCGGCCTCGGTTGCGAAAGTCCCAATAAGGTAACCTTAAAAAGTTGTTTCGCAGGCTAATTTATCGTACCTTGTCGGGTAAGCGAACCTGATCCGCTTGCATTTATTTCTGAGGGTTCGCCTAGGCTGATAGCAGGTAATTGATGAGACCGCGCAGCCTTTCGAGGTTGGCAGCTAACGCCGCTTCTCCTGTTAATCCTGCCGAAACACTCGGCCAAAGGCGGGTAGGAAGCAGTTCCGCTGCTGGAGCCACGGCTCGGTCCAATTCGATTGATTGGACGGTAACGGACATGCCAGAGAGTCCGGGCTGATCTAACACATCATTCACTCGCTGCAAGAGACCAAAGACTCCAGCCCACGGTATCCACTGTGGGAATTCTTTAGGGTCAGTCCACGTCATTAGGTAATGCCACTCGGGGTGGCGTAGGCTGAAACGTTTTTCACGGCCTAGACGTAAGGCGCCGAGGTGGCCGGATTGGGTAAGTTCGTTAAGAACAGACTGGATCGAGCCGCGGAAGTAACCGGTGGCGCGGGCGATCTCTGCGGGGTGTCCAGTCTCGTGCGTGAGTAACCAGGCCATAACTTCGGCCCGGGTCTGCAGGCCGAAGAGGGCGCGTAGTTTAAAAAGAAACGTTGCGG
>RGAX01000319.1 GCA_009919985.1 Opitutaceae bacterium | reverse complement strand
GTGTGACCGCGACGACCTCGGTCGCCATGCCGCCGAGGGCCTGCACGAGGAGCAGTTTTTCAAACAAGGCCCGGTAGCTCCCCAAGGCCGCATCGGCCTGCAACACCGTCTCGTCGCCGCGCTGAAAACCAAACTCGCTCCCGACAAAATATTCCTCACGCGGCAGGAAAAATTTGTAGACCGACGCATCCACCACGGCGACGAACGCCGAGGCTTCGACGCCACTGTGCAAGTAACGGAGCCGTGCGTTGGGTTCCTCTAACGGATGTTCCACCTCGACGTGAAAACCAAAGTCATCGAGCCCGTGCAGCGGGAGCAGCGCGCGAAACGCGCGGATCGCCGCGCCCAATTCCGCCCATTCGGGGCCGGCGCTTTCGAGCAGCGCTACTTCGTCTTCGGCGAGGAGGACGAGGTCGCGGTCCGGGTCCGAATGCGCTCGGAGATCGCATTTTTCTGCTGCCGCGCCGAGGTGAGCGAGCGCTTCCAATCGTCGCTCGTGATCGTCTTGAAGACGGGCGCGTGCTTCCGCGCCGGGGAGGACGCGGCCTTGGATGCAGGTGTTTTTTCCGGTGAAGGGGTCTTGCATGGCAGGTCCCGAGACATGCGCGGACCGTCACGCGCACGACGCGGGAACGCAAAAGATTTTTGCCGGGAAAATATTCATCGCGGAAATTCGTCGCGGTCCGCCGGGTTTCGCTCGCAAAGATCGGCCGCAACGTCGCGCGCTCGCGGTCACTGTCATCTTCACGCCACCGCCAGCCATTCGCCGTCGGCGAAGACCGCGCGCGCAGCGCAGCACGCCTCGGATCGGAAGCACCGCCAGTGGCCGAGTGCCTCAAGGAACTGACTTTTTACTCAGAGCCTCGCGCAGCCGGGAAGGGAGGCCATTTTGCGATCGAGCGTCAGCACCGTCGCGCGCCGGTGCGCGTAATCGAGGGCGATGAGTCGGTCGGTCAGGCCGGGCTCCTTGGTTTCGCGCAGCGCGTCGAGCACCGCGTCGCCATCGGCGGGCTCGATCAAACCGCTGGTCAGCGCCGAAAGGATCGCCGCACGGGCGTCGGCCTTGCTCAGCGCATAGTGGTGCTGAAGCACGGCATAGGCCTCGGCGATGACGATGTTGGCGACGGTGATGTGCTCCGCTTGCGCCGCACGCAGCGCCGCGAGTCGCTTGATGGTCGTCTGGTAGTCCGCCGCCGGCAGGCCGGTGAGCACGCGGACGAAGACGGAGGTATCAATCCCGTAGGCGGGCATGGTCTTTCGCGGTGCCGCGCCACGCGGCCAAGTCAAACGGCGGAAGCTGTGGGAAGATCTTGTGCTTGAGAGTCCCGAGTTTGTTGAAATCGACTCCTTCGGGCGCGAGCCGCCATTCGTCCTTATCTTGAATCAAGGCCAAGTAATCCCCGGGCTTCACGCGCAGAGCTTTGAGCACCGCCGCCGGAAACGTGACCTGCCGTTTGGCCGTGATTTTGATGCGAAGGGTGGGCCGCATAAATCTCAAACAGCGACTGCCTTACCCAAATGTCAAACGAGTAAGGAGGGCGACTCAGCACGGTTACAAATCCCCACGGGTCAGCAGCCCATCAGGCGCGGTTCCTTTTTTGCCGCTGAACAATCAGCGGCCTGTTCCCGTTCGGCATTCCACCTCGACCCCAAACGCCAAACCCCGATCCCTTTCTGCAGCAATTTGTCCGCGGGGAAGCGGACGGCCCGATTGCCTTCCGCCTTTCCCAAGATGATTACTTGAAACATCTCCTGCAAGAGGGCTGAATGGATAGCTTATCATTATGAAAAAAGTGCGTTCCGACTTCCTTATCGCTGCAGCAGTCATTCTCTGTAGCTTAGTGCTCTTGGGTGCCCTCTCCTTGGCTATCTCCGGGACCGATCTCAATCGCCCTAAAGCCTTATTGACTATCGATCTTCCGAGCGCGGTCGGACTCGATCGCCAGGCTCAGGTTCGCTATGCGGGCACAATCGCCGGCCGGATCCGTTCCCTCCGCCCACTGACCGATGAAGAGCGCACCAAGGAATCCCCGGGATGCTCAATTCGGGTCGTCGTCGAAATTCGTCACC
>RGAX01000318.1 GCA_009919985.1 Opitutaceae bacterium | reverse complement strand
CGAGGGATTGGTGGAGCTCCTGCGAGGCGCCGCCGGGATAAGCGAAGATGACGTCGACACCCTCGCGGATCAGGCACTCGACGACGGCGTCGGAGCCCTTCATTTCGCGGCCGATTTCGGCTGGGGGAAACGTAGCGGGGGTGGAGGAAGTTTTCATAGGGACAGAAGTAGGCGGAAAAACGTGAAGAAAAAACCATCAGTGGGCTGAGAGGCAACCTTGGAAATAAGGGTTGGCGCTCTAGCGGGCGCCTTTCAGTTTGGCGCGATGCTGAAGCTTTTGTTTATTGGCGACATTGTGGGGCGGCCGGGGCGCGACATGGTCATGGAGCGCGTGCCGCGTTTGCGCAAGGAGCTCGCGCTGGATTTTGTCATCGCCAACGCCGAGAACGTTGCCGCGGGCGCGGGCATCACGGGCAAGTTAGCCAAATCGATTTTGGAGAGCGGGGTGGATGCGATCACGCTCGGCGATCACGTCTGGGATCAACGCGGTTGGGAGACGGAAATCGCGACGATGGATCAGGTCTGTCGGCCCGCGAATTTACCTAAATCCAATCCTGGCTGGGATCATGTGATCATTGAGAAACGCGGTTTCCGCGTGGCGATGTTCACTGTACTCGGCCGGACGTTTATGGGGCTAAAAGCGGATTGTCCGTTCCTTTGCGCGGACCGGATGATTGAGCAACTACGCTCGCAGGCCGACGCGATTGTAGTTGAGATTCACGCTGAAGCTACGAGTGAAAAAATCGCGCTCGGTTGGCACTTAGATGGTCGCGTGACGGCGGTGTTGGGCACGCACACTCACGTGCCGACAGCGGATGCGTGCGTGTTACCAAAAGGAACGGCGTTCATGTGCGATGTCGGTATGACTGGGCCTTACGCGAGTGTACTTGGGCGTGAAGTTGCCCCGGTGGTCGCTAAATTTATCGAAGGCATGCCGCACCGGTTCGAAGTCGCCGAAGGCGACGTGCGCTTGTCGGGCGCGTTGGTGGAAATCAGCGCTTCGACTACGCGCGCGAAAAAAATCGAGCTACTGACGGTGCGCAAATAACACGCGAGTGAACGGGCGCACGCTGGCGGAGCGTG
This sequence comes from Opitutaceae bacterium, assembly GCA_009919985.1. GTDB lineage: Bacteria > Verrucomicrobiota > Verrucomicrobiia > Opitutales > Opitutaceae > Tous-C4FEB. The sequence continues at coordinate 1,017 of RGAX01000318.1, read as the reverse complement.
GTGGTGACTTGTGAACCTAAAAAAACTCAGCTACGGACCGTGCCGGCTTCGACGTAGGAGCCGAGGTGGCGGTAACGTTCGTAGCGGGTATTAAGGAGTTTCTCGGTATCGAGCGCGCGGAGGTCGTTGAGGTGTTTTTGCAGCGCGTATTTAAGCGCGGCGGCGGCTTGGGCCGGGTCGTTGTGGGCGCCGCCGAGGGGTTCGGTGATGACCTCGTCGACGATACTCATCTTCTCGAGGTGGTCTGCGCTCAACTTGAGCGCGGCGGCGGCTTTCGGGGCGGCGGCGGCGTCTTTCCAGAGAATGGCGGCGCATCCTTCGGGCGAGATGACCGAGTAGTAACTATTTTCGAAGATGAGGACGCGGTCGGTGACGCCGATCCCGAGGGCTCCGCCGGAGCCGCCTTCGCCGACGATCACTGAGATTGTGGGGGTCTTGAGCATGGCCATTTCGCGGAGATTGACCGCGATGGCTTCGGAGACGTGGCGTGCTTCCGATTCGATGCCGGGGAAGGCACCGGGCGTGTCGATAAAGGTGAAAATGGGCAGGCTGAATTTCTCGGCCATTTTCATGAGCCGAAGGGCTTTGCGGTAGCCTTCAGGTTGGGGCATGCCGAAGTTGCGCAAGATTTTCTCTTTGGTGTCGCGGCCCTTTTGCTGGGCGATGATCATCACCGGTTCGCCGTTGAAAAAGGCGGTGCCGCCGACCAGGGCGCGGTCGTCGTTGAATTGACGGTCACCGTGAAGCTCTTGGAAGCCGGTGCAGATCGTCTCAACGTAATCGAGGGCGTAGGGACGCTTGGGGTGGCGGGCGACTTGGACTTTTTGCCAAGGGGTAAGCGCGGAATAAATTTCGCTCTGGGTGGCGCTGATTTTCTTTTCGATGCCGTTGATTTCGCGGGCAAGGTCCACGTTGGTCTCGATGGACTGTTGGCGCAGTTCATCGAGTTGCTTGGTGAGTTCGCGGAGAGGTTTTTCAAACTCTAAAACGTAGGCCGGAGCTTCCATAAGTGGTATT
>RGAX01000317.1 GCA_009919985.1 Opitutaceae bacterium | reverse complement strand
CCGCCGCCACCGCGCGCAACGCCGCGGGATAATCGCCATGCGTATCGAGGAGTTCGCCGCGCTCATTCCATTTCCTACGCGCGACCGGCGTCGCGAGCAGCGGCGTCGCCCCGTGGGCGCGGGCCTCGCGGACGAAGCGGCGGAGATTGTCTTGATAAGCCCCGCGCGGTGCCGCGTACACGGCGGGTTTGTCCGCCTTCTCGTCGTTGTGGCCAAATTGGATGATCACAAAGTCACCGGGTTGCAGCGCGGCAACGACCTTAGTCCAACGACCCTCGTCGATGAAACTTTTCGTGCTGCGACCGTTCATCGCGTGGTTTACGACGCGGCCGGCCTCGGGTTTCAACAATGCCGGCAACGCCTGGCCCCAGCCGGTTTCAGGATTCGCAAGTTCTTTTGGTTTATCCGCCATCGTCGAGTCTCCGATGAGGTGCAACGTGGGCGCGGCGAGTGCCGCCGCAGCCATCGAAAACAGGAAAGTAATGGCACGAAAAAAAACGCTCATAGAATTTTATAGGGTTGGGCGACTCTTCCTCGTCTCGACCTCGCGCGCAACCCCGCACACTTACAGGACAGTCCCGTTAATCGGGCACAGCTGCTGACTTATCTTGATGCACAGAAAGTCACGGCAAAGTCACCGCAAAGCCGCCGGCTTGTGACACGCCAATTTTAGTGTTGGCGGCTCATGCATTCATCCAATTTCCTCACCCTGAACCCTCGTTGCCATCCCGGTTTTTCCGCGTGGTTTTTCTACGCCCTCGCCGTAGGATTAAGTTGCAGCGCCTTTTCTTCCGCGCGCGCCGCCGAAGCCGTCGCCAAAACGACCGAGGAAGTCATCTCACTCCAAAATTTCGTCGTCACCGGCTCGAACATTAAGCGCACGGACTTGGAAAAAGTGGTTCCGATTACTGTCCTCGATCAGGACGCGATGAGTGTGCGCAACGCGCTTCTGCCCGTCGATATGCTGACGACGCTGCCATCCGTGGTCAATTTACCCGAGAATGAGACGCGCCTTGGTTCGTCCGGCGCCCGCGGCGACAACGCCAACATCAACCTACGCAATCTCGGCTCCACCGCCACCCTCATTCTGGTCAACGGCCGTCGCATGGCGATCAACCCGATGACCGCCGGCCTCTCCCAAGCCGTGAACGTCAACCAACTACCCACGCAAGGCATCGAGCGCATTGAAATCCTGCGCGACGGCGCGTCGGCTATTTACGGATCCGATGCCGTCGCTGGCGTCATCAACTACGTGCTCAAGCGCGAATTCAAAGGCGCGGAGATCAATGTGCGCCAAGGCTTCACCGAGGACGGTGGCGGTCAAAGCACCCAGGTCGCTCTGACCTTCGGTTCCAGCTTCGCTGGTGGGCGCGGCCGTTTTTTTGGCACCGTGGAATCGCTCTACAAGGAAGCTATTTTCCTGCGCGATCGTGACTTCAGCGTGACCTCCAACCTCGCCGCCATCGCGCCCGCGCCGTTTAACACCCTCGGCGGCGCCTTCGACGCCCGCACCGCTCGTGGCCGTTATCCGATCTTCCGCCTGGGTACCGCCACTGCCAGCAACTATTTCCGTCCGGTCAACGGCACGCCGACCCTGACCACCGTGGCCCCCACCCAAGCAGCCAATCCCGAATTCTATCTCGATCTAAACGAGTTCGGCATGGCATCGCCGCGCATGGCCCGCGCCAACTCTTTCTTCTCCGCTGAGTACGACCTCACGAAGCGTATCACCGCCTTCGCCGATTTCTCGTACTACACGGCCGATTCCACGATGGTTCGTCAGCCGCTCGCTCTGAACGCCCCCACGACCGACAAGCTTGCCACGCTCTCGATCGACAATCCCTACAATCCCTACGGCTCGCGCTTCTATTCGGCCACCGGCGCGGCCACCTTTTTACCGTCGGGCTGCTCCACCCCGCCTTCTCCGGCAGCCGCTCCCGCTCGATCGCGATCGTGAAATCAACGTCATACGTGGGACGCGGCAGCCCATACATGCGGACTGCCCACCCGCCCATGATGGCGTACGGCACCTGCAGCCGGTCGAACAGTTTGGCGAAGTCGTGCAGTGTCTGGATGAGATCGCTCACGGCTGCTTCCGGGTGCGGGCGATCGCGGTCAGCATGTTAC
>RGAX01000316.1 GCA_009919985.1 Opitutaceae bacterium | reverse complement strand
GTCGGCCTTGGGGGCGGGGTCTTTGAGGGTGAGGTTGAGGTCGTCGACGAGGAAGCGGACGTCCATGTACGTCATGGAGACTTTAAATTCGTCGCGGAGTTTTTTCTGTACGGCGGAGAGGTTGGCGCCGTCGGCGATCCAGGTGGCGACGGTGGTTTTTTGCGCGGGGGTGAGGGACATGGTGGAAGGGTGAACGGAGAGGTGTGAACGGCGAAGTTTAAACGGCGGACCCTTGGGTACGCCGAGATACCTTTAACCCTTCGGCGCAGACTTTCAACTGCGCGTTAACGCGACAGTTGAGTTTTGAGAAATTCCACACTGCTGCGCGTGGTGGCGTCTTGCTCCATCATGTTGTCTACGGCTTTGCAGGCGTGAATGACAGTGCCGTGGTCGCGGCCACCGAAGGCGTCGCCGATTTCTTGGAGGGAGTGTTTGGTGAGCGTGCGGGTGATGTACATCGCGATCTGGCGGGGGATGGCGATGTTGTTGGGCCGGCGCTTGCTGGTCATGTCGCTGTGGCGGATCTGGTAGTGATCGGCGACGCGTTTCTGGATGGTCTCGATGGTGAGGATCGTCTGCGCCTGTTCCATCAGCACGTCGTGCAGGAGGCGTTCGGCGGTGGCGAGATCGATGGGCTTGTGCGTGAGCGCAGTGTAGCTGGCGACCTTGATCAGCGCGCCTTCCAGGCGCCGGATGTTCTTGGTGATGTTCTGCGCGATGAAATTGATGATCGGCGCAGGCAGATCGCACTTCAGGGCGACGGCCTTGGTACGGAGGATGGCAATGCGGGTCTCGACGTCGGGAGACTGGATGTCGGCGGGCAGGCCCCATTCGAAGCGGGAGACAAGGCGGGCTTCGAGTTTCTGGATCTCGGAGGCGCGGCGGTCGCTGGAGAGGACAATCTGTTTACCGGACTCGAACAGATCGTTGAAGGTGTGAAAAAATTCTTCCTGGATACGCTCTTTGTTGGCGAGAAATTGGACGTCGTCTAGTAACAGGACGTCGGCATGTCGGTAGCGTTGGCGGAATTTGGTGAGGCTGTTCTCTTGAAGGGCTTGGATGAATTCGTTGGTGAATTTTTCCGTGGAGAGGTAGGCGACGCGCGCTTCGGGGTTGCGGCGGAGGATGGCGTGACCGATGGCGTGCATCAGGTGGGTTTTGCCCAGGCCGGTGTCGCCGTAGAGAAAAAGTGGATTGTAGGCTTGAGCGGGGGCTTGGGCAAGCCGGCGGTGGCGCGGCTGCGAGCGACGGCGCCATCGGAGGCGCGTTGCTGGTCTGCGGGGGCGCAGGGGGCTCCGGTGGTCGTGAGTTTGACGGTGACGAGGCGACCGGCGACGTGGCGCAGGCGCTGGGTGATCAGGTCCAGGTAGTTGTCGTGGATCCAGATGGAGGCAAATTCGTTGGGGACGCCGAGAGTGATGACATCTTCGGTGGTTTCCAGGCTCACGACCGGTTCAAACCACATATGAAAAACATCCTCCGGGAAGAGCGACTTGAAGTCGGCTTTCACGGTGTCCCATAGGTTGGGGGTTTGAACGGGATTGGGCATGAGCGGGCTTAGGAAGTGATTTTATTCACAGGCGGCCGCCAAGGGGCACTTTCAGCACATTCGCTCTACGCTGCATCCAAGTTCAGACTATCGGGAAAAAGGGTGGACGGGCCAGTAAACAGGATAGCGAAACGATTGATTACGTTAAGCTGTTGCTGGACAATAAGTAGCCTGGGCTATTGAGTCTATTTTAACGGGACGAAGCAGAAAGGAAGTGTGAAAGAACCTTCGGACGGGCCTAAAGACCTGAGGAAGAGGTGGACTAACGGCGATGAAAAAAAGTATGACAAGACGAACTTTCGGGAAGTTTTCGCCAAGTTATTCACAGGTTTATTGGGCATAACTTTTTGATTTTTTACGTTGCCACCGCGCCGCAAAATTCGGCCGCCGATACCGGCGCGTAAAATTGGTAATGAATTTCGTGTTACACCAATCCTTTCTCCGAGGAGAAATCGGGTGAATTGAAGTGACGAACAGGTGACGAATACGTGACGGAAGTGCGTTTCTGGATACGCGGCGAGCGGGCCGTGACCTCAGTTTTGGCCTTCTCGGATGGGCTTTTTAGGTCGCGGCTGCGGCC
>RGAX01000315.1 GCA_009919985.1 Opitutaceae bacterium | reverse complement strand
TGCCGTGCTGCCATTCCATCGAAGGCGTCGCCGGCGGCTACGTCCCGCCGCTCCTGCGCCACGCTCAACTTGACGGCGCGATTAAAGTCTCCAGCGCCGATGCGATCGCCATGACCCGCCGCCTTAGTCGCGAATTTGGCCTGCTTGTCGGCACCTCCAGCGGCGCCAACATCATCGCCGCCCTCCGCACCGCCGTCGAGATGGGCCCCGAATCCCGCGTGGTCACCATCCTCTGCGACCGCGCAGAGCGTTATTACTCGACAAAGCTTTTCGCGCACTGAACCAACCCAAGATCGGCCCTACGGCTTGGCCCTGAGTAACGGTTAGCGTTCACTTAACCTTCGAATGAGTCGGTTCGGAGGCGGTGATTTCGGTGAAATTTTTGATCAGCTCCTTGTCGAAGGTGTTTACTTCGCAGTCATGGTGAAGCGCGTAGGCGCAAAGCAGAGCATCGCCAAAATCGGCATTCTTGGCGCGATACCACTGAATGCCGTCAAGCACCCAGCGGGCGTCGGGACAGGTCACTCCGGTTAGGCTCAGCAAAGACATTAGCTTCGGCGCGATGGTGCTGGGTGTGCCCCCATAGAAGGTCTCCAACACATAGACGCTCTCCTGCAGGATAGAAACGGGAAGGACCAAGTTTACACGACCGGCACGGGCGGCGTGAAACAGCGCCGTCGCGGCCGGCGACTGCGCGGGATCATCACCGGTTAGATAGCGGACAATAACGTTGGCGTCGATGGCGATGGATTTCATCTCATCGTGCCGCGTTGAGTGCCTTGCGGCCCGCCTCGGCGATCGCTGCCTTGGCCCCTTGCTTCATCTTTTCTATGCCCACCGTCGCATGGCCCGTGCCGAGCGACCCTGCGAGGGTATCCACAGTGCCGAGGGGCTCGAGAATTAGACGGTTACCTTCCACGGTTTGACTAAGAATCATGCCGGGGTGAAGGCCGAGTGCCCGCACCGCCTCGGCTGCGAGCGTGGTCTGAAAGGCGGGCGAAATCGTAGTTTGCGCCGAGATTCGCCGGGATACAGGCAATTTTCTTTGGATAGTAGGCATATCCAAAGAAAATTATAATAAATCTTTGGTTCAAGCTAGATTCTAGTTCGTGCGCTGTTTAGGCCCACCTATTTGCGCTCGCGCACGCGAGCGCAAGCCTCGCACCACCTCGAGCCATTACCAACGAGTCTACTAGAACTGAAAAAATCTTTGCTCTTACCCTTACTACCGAGCCCCGACCACTAAGGGAACAATCTTGCGGGTTTACGCCTCGAAGCTTCCTGTGCCATCTTCTGCCTAATGAAAGTCTCCCGCTTCCTCGCCCTCTTCGCGCTCGGCCTTACCGCGCTCTTACCCATCACGGCTTACGCGCACGTCAAAGCATCCCTAGTTACCGCCGAGACCGCGATTGTGCCAGGGAAACCCGTGCAGGTAGCGCTCCGCCTCGTCCACGACGAACACTGGCATACGTATTGGCTTAACCCAGGCACCGGCCTAGTCACCACGATCGCGTGGACGCTCCCGCCCGGCTGGAAAGCCAGCGAGATTCAGTGGCCCGCGCCCAAAGCCCTCAAAGACCGCACCGGCACCATCGTCGGCAACGGCTACGAAGGCGATTTGCTCCTGCCCGTCACTTTAACGCCGCCCGCCGATCTCGCGCCCGGTGCGAGCGTCACACTCAAAGCCGCCGCCGAGTGGCTGATGTGCGAGGATGTCTGCATGCCAGGCGATGCCAAAGTCAGCCTCACGCTCCCGGTCAGCGCGAGCGCAGCGCCTGATCCGGCCTTCGGTGCCCGCCTCGCCGCCGTCGTCGTCAACCTGCCTCGCGCTGATGCCGCGTGGAAACTCTCCGCCACCCGCGACGCCAAAAACGTTACCCTCACCGTCACCCCCACCGCCGCGAACCCAGCCGCGACGCCGCAAGACCTCCGCTTCTTCGCCGACGACAACTATGTCGCCTACGAAATCGCGCAGATCGTCACCGCCGCCGCCAACAGCAGCTTCGTTCTCACGCTGCCGATTTCCCCCGACGCGCCCAAAGACACCGCGAAAAAATAGCCTTTAATCCATTCATCGACCAGAAGCGTTCCCGACTGCGACCGATCCCATGAAAACAAAAGCCCTGCTCG
>RGAX01000314.1 GCA_009919985.1 Opitutaceae bacterium | reverse complement strand
CCTGACATCCCCTTAAAAACGCCGATTGTTGCTTCGACAGGTTCTGGTTTAGGCGTTCCAATATGTAATAACTTTTGTTTAATGTCCCTGCCCTTTCTCGATCTTAAGGCCGCCACAGCCGAACTCCGGGCTGAGCTGGATGCTGCTCATCGGCGAGTCGCCGACTCAGGCTGGTTTCTGCTAGGAAACGAACTTGAGGCATTTGAAGCCGAGTACGCGGCCTCCGTCGGCACGGGGCATTGTATCGGAGTCGCCAACGGTCTCGAAGCCCTTCAACTCGTACTCTTGGCTCGCGGCGTTGGGGCGGGCGATGAAGTCATCGTTCCTTCGAACGGCTACATCGCCACCTGGCTCGCGGTCACACAAGTAGGCGCCACGCCCATTCCCTGCGAGCCGGACGCTTGCACCTACAATCTGGATCCGTCCCGCCTCGCCGAGCTGGTCACACCCCGCACCAAAGCCATAATTCCCATCCACCTCTACGGCCAAACGGCCGACATGAGCGCGATTAACGCTTTCGCCGCCAAGCATGGACTCTTTGTTCTCGAAGATGCCGCGCAGTCCCACGGCGCGCGCGCCCATGGCCGCGCGAGTGGCGCCCTCGGCCACGCCGCGGGGATCAGTTTTTATCCCACGAAAAATCTCGGTGCCCTCGCAGATGCCGGAGCAATCACGACCGATGATGCAACCCTAGCCGCACACCTCCGCTCGCTCCGCAACTACGGTTCGCGTGAGCGCTACCATCACGATGAACCGGGCCTAAACTCACGCCTCGACGAATTTTCCGCCGCATTCCTCCGCGTGAAACTCCCCCACCTCGCCTCGTGGAACGCCCGGCGCACCGCACTCGCCCAACGTTATCTAAGGCAGCTGAGCGGGGTGGGTGATCTGGTCTTACCATTTGTGCCCACGTGGGCAGAGCCCGTGTGGCATCTCTTCGTCATCCGCACCGCCCATCGCGAAACTTTACGCGCTTATCTCGCCGAGCGCGGGATCGCAACGCAGATTCATTATCCGATTCCTCCGCATCTTTCGGGCGCTTACCGATCACTCGGATATAAGGCCGGTGCATTTCCCATCGCCGAACAACTTGCCGCCGAAGTACTCAGCCTGCCGATCAGCCCGCATCATACCGCCGAACAGATTGACAGCGTGGGCGCGGCCGTGCGCTCGTTCTTCGACTCACGATGAGCGCTCCTGGTCACACTTCTTCGTTTGCTGATCTCGCCCGCAAGCGCGACTTGTGGTGGCAATTTACCGTACGGACCGTGGAGTTACGCCATCGAGGCAGCTATTTGGGCATTATGTGGGCCGGACTCACGCCACTGTTAATGCTAGGGCTTTATTACGTGGTATTCGGCAAAATTTTCAACGGCAGCTTCGGTGTGTTGCCCGATGAGACACGCACCGACTACGCCCTAGCGTTTTTCCTTGGACTGATTCTCCACCAATTAACCGCCGAGACTCTATCCATCGCTCCCGGAATTATTTTGGCGAATCCAAATCTAGTCAAAAAAGTCGTATTTCCGCTAGAGATTTTGCCGATCGCGCAGCTTGGCGCAACGTGGTTCAACCTCGTGATTTCACTTACGTTGATGATCCTCGGCGCCGTGTTTCTCGGGCGCGGCGTCTCGATTGAGGGCCTGCTGTGGTTGCCGGTGATTTTGTTCCCGTTGCTGTTGTTAACTGCAGGGGTTTGCTGGTTGTTCGCGGCTTTAGGTGTATTCTTCCGTGACCTTGGCCAGATTATGCCATTTTTCGCTCAAATCGTGCTTTACGCGAGCGCAGTCGTATACCCGATCGCGAAAATCCCGGAAGACCTATGGGTGGTTTTAAAATGGAATCCGCTCTTGCACTCGGTTGAGCTCGCGCGCGACGCGATCGTCTGGGACACGCCGATTAACTTAAATCACCTCGTTTACACTTACATAGCAGGAGTCGCAGTGTTTATTCTCGGTCGCTGGGTCTTTCAACGCCTGCAGTCGGCTTTTGCCGACGTGATCTGATAATTTAAGACCCTTTGCCAACAGCCGGCGCATCAACTCCATCCTTGCGCGCGCTTCGGCCCGACGATTGCCTCCGGTTTCCAGCTCAGCTCCATGCCCGGCGACGTTATCATATCGGTCAAAAA
>RGAX01000313.1 GCA_009919985.1 Opitutaceae bacterium | reverse complement strand
CGGGCGAGTGATAACGCGAGAGCAGGGTGCCGTCGCCGGTGCCGCCGCCGCCGGGTTTGGCGCGGGGCATGAACCAGCCGCCCGCGGAAAAGGCTTCCTGGGCTTCGACGTCACCGGTGTGGCCAAGGGGCAGGCGGGTGAATATATCGAAGCGCGCGCTGGGCCAGAACCACGAAGATTCGCCCCAGACGAGGGGATTGGTGTCGGCTTTGAACGTGGCAGGTAGGGTAGTGCCGGCGAGGGGCGCGGAATTTTTTACGATATCGCCTTTGCCTTCGTCGAAGAGGAGGCGCAGTTCGAGGCCGGCGGGAGAAACGGGTTGGGCGTGCGCGCCGCTGGCGAGCCAGGTCTTGATCGTACCGGGGCTGTTTTGGCGGAGCTCGTTGAGGCGCATTTCGAGGGCGGCGCGTTCGGCGAGGGCGGCGTTGACGGCAGGTAAGGCGGACTCGGAGGGGACGCGTAGAACCGGGAGGGGCGCCTCGATGTTAAAATCCCAGGGTTTGTCGGCGGTGTTGTTGAGAAACGCGGCGAGCTGGTAGTGATCTTTTTGGGAGATAGGATCGAATTTGTGGTCATGGCAGGCGGCGCAACCGGTGGTCAGGCCAAGGAATGTCGCTCCGAAGGCTTCCACGCGGTCACGGGTGAGGTTCATCACTACTTCTTCGGTGACGGTACCGCCTTCGTTAGTGGTAACGCTGCAGCGCACGAAGCCGGTGGCGGCCAGTTCGTCGATGTTTTTGGCGGGGAGGAGGTCGCCCGCGAGTTGTTCGCGGACGAAGCGGTCGAAGGATTTATTGGCGTTGAACGCGCGGATGACGTAATCGCGGTACGGCCAGATTGCGCGGTAGTTGTCAAAATGCAGGCCGTGGGTGTCGCCGTAGCGGGCGTAGTCGAGCCAGTAGCGCGCCCGGTGTTCGCCATAGCGCGGACTGGCGAGGAGCCGGTCAACGGCGCGTTCGTAGGCATCGGGCGCGGGGTCGGCGAGGAAAGCGGTGATGTCGTCTGGAGTGGGTGGGAGGCCGGTGAGATCGAAGGTAACGCGGCGGATTAACGTGGCGCGGTCAGCTTCGGGCGAGGGCGCGAGACGTTCTTTTTCGAGCCGGGCAAAAATGAAAGCGTCGATGGGATTTTGAATTTTAAACTGCGAATTAGCGAGCGTGGGTACGGCAGGGCGTTGCGGCGCGATGAAAGCCCAGTGGTCTTCGTAAACGGCGCCTTCGCTGATCCATTGGCGCATCAAAGCAATTTCTTCGGGCTTGAGTGTCTTGTGCGCCTCGGGGGGCGGCATGACGACTTCGGGGTCTTTGGAAAAGAGGCGTGTCAGCACCGCGCTTTTCTCGGGTTGGCCCTTGACGATGGCGGGGCCGTTTTTGCGTGGGGCGAAGGCGTCTGTGGCGACGTCGAGGCGGAGTTCGGCTTTGCGGGTGTTTTTATCCGGACCGTGGCAGTGGTAGCAGTATTCGGAAAGGATCGGTTGAATGTGTTCGTTGAAGGAGACTTTCGCGGCGGTAGCTTTGGGGTTGGATGCGGAGACCGTTTGGGCGGCACTCGACGAAGAACGACCACACCCCACTTGGGCTAGCATCAGTAGCGAGCAGGCGGTGATTAGACTGATAACTGTGGAGAGTCGAAGGCTGAGCATGGTCGATGACGCAGAATAGATTGCTAGGGATTTTTTGGGTAAACCGCGACCGAGCGCGTGATTGAAATTTCAGAAATAAAAAGAAGTCAGAGCGTTTGGGGTCGAGAGGGCTCGAGGTAGGACGATTAAGCAAATTCCCTATCGCAACGACTGCAAGGGCTGAGCCTCACGATTTCAAAAAATTATACTGAAATTTCAGGATGATTTTAACCATGGAGTGGGGGGTGGAGCGGCAGAAAACTTGGCTTAAGGGCTGCTCTTAAAGCTTGGCGCACGCGTCGCTCGCTGAATCACTACAAATTATGGTTACCCCGCATTCTTCAGGCGCTCCAGAGGCGCCCAAGCCTTGGTATTATCTCAGCCTCACCAAGCAGATCATGCTTGGCCTTGTGCTCGGCGTGTTGATTGGTGTGGTGCTTTCGGGTCTGACCCCGGCCGCACGGGCGGTTTGGGACTCCTGGCTTGTGCTGGTGCGCGATATTTTTCTGCACTTGATCAA
>RGAX01000312.1 GCA_009919985.1 Opitutaceae bacterium | reverse complement strand
CGAGCCGCTCCCACTCAACCACCCCGTGAACGCACCCGCCTTTAGGCCCGCTGTAATCGCCGCTGAAGCGCCCTTGATCTTGGGCAAGCGGTAAGGCTCGTGCATAAAATCTCCCGCCGAATCGCGCAGACGTTCATAATTTCGCGACGCAAAAGCCGCGACGACATACGCCACGCTATTGATGCTCCGCACCGCATCGAAGTAAGGCAAAGCCTCCGGCAGCGCGCCCCGTGAATCCTTCGTCAGCAATTCGACAGCCGGCGACACCACGACAAACGCGATTTCGGCGCCCACTTCGAAACGGATCGTATCGCGATAAACGCCCGTCACCGGATCGCAACGCGCCACACAAAACCCTCCAAGGATACCCGCGCTCGCGTTATCCGGATGCCCTTCCAACTCGGTGGCCATCTCGACCAATTGGTGCCGACTCAAACCCGCCCCGTGCAACGCATCGAGCCCAGCCAGCACGCCCGCGATAACAGTCACACTCGAGCCCAGACCCCGCGCCGTTGGAACGTCGCCCTCAACATGATAATAAAACCCCTCCGGCGGACGACCGGTCTTAGCATAAAATACCGCCGCCGTCGCCTCGACCATAGCTTGAGCGCGAGCGTCAGCTTCAGACTGCGGTTGCGGCCCGTTTCCCGATGCGACTGATAACGTCACTCGATTATAAACTTCGAGTGCCAACCCGAGCGTATCGAAGCCAGCCCCACAATTTGAAGTGCTGCCGGGGACTCTAACTGTGACGGTTTGGGGTAACGAAGTCATCAGCGGCGGAGCTTCATGGCCTGACTGACTTCGCGCTCCTCCACCTTTTGCTTCAGCGTGTCGCGCTTGTCGTGGATCTGTTTGCCCGTGCAAAGGCCGACTTCGACTTTAACTAAGGCTTCTTTAAAATACATACGCAGCGGAATTAGTGCGCGACCGCCGGCGTCGAGCGCCTGGGCGATTTTTCGCAACTGGTGTTTATGCAACAGCAGCTTTCGCGTCCGCTTGGCCTCGTGATTGTAAATATTGCCGAATGCATATTGCTCGATATGCGCGTTCATCATCCAAAGTTCTCCGTTCAAAATCCGGCCAAACGAATCAGAAATCTGTGCTCGCCCGGCTCGGATGGACTTCACTTCCGTACCGCGCAGCTGAACGCCCGCCTCGAAACGCTCGTCGACAAAATAGTCACGGAGCGCCTTGGCGTTGCGGATCTCGGTAAACCGAGCGGCATCCTTTTTTTTGGCGGCCATGGTTCAACGGTTCAGTTAGTAAACGTGCACAAAAAAGGCGGCACCGACAATCGCGGGCCGCCTTTCCTAAGAAAAAAGGTGTACGCGTATGCGGCAGATCAGGTGCCGATAGTCTCGTAGCTGATCTTCTCCTCGATGATCTCGCGTAAGGCGGTATCTTCGGGCGAAAGCTTTTCCAATGACTCAACCAGCGGACGATTACCGCGTTTGAGCTGCTTCACTCGGAGCGAAACCAGATTGATGAGCACGTTGGGATCGGTGATCTTGGCGGCGGCTTGTTTGATGTAATCTTCTCGCATGGCAATAGATTCGGACGGTGATAAAACGGGCTAGATGGAAGCCGCCCGCCACCGGCGTCAAGGTGGAATTTACCCGTCAGCAGCAGCCGGCGGTTGCTTCGCGAAGCAGATTTCGGCAGCAATTTGATGATGTTAATGTTGGCATGGACCACCGTAGCCATCCGTGAGGACGCGGATCGTCTCGCCGACGCCGCAATCGCCGCGGGGTTGGCTGTCTGCGTCCAAATCGAAGGCCCTATCACTTCAGTCTATCGATGGGATTCCAAAATCGAACACAGCCAGGAGTTTCGCTTGGTTTTCAAGTGCTTAAGTGCGCAGGCCTCCGCGCTTGAAAGCCAAATACTTGCTCTGCATCCTTACATGACGCCCGAGTGGATCGTTCTCGAGGCCAGCCACGTGTCAGAAAAATACTTGTCATGGGCCCGGATAAACCCTCAGAGTTAACCCTTTGATTCGTTGTAACCCTCAATTTTAAGCACCATGTCACAACATAAAAGTCTCCAAGGCGCCAACGGCCTCGTCGTCAAACGCAACGTTCTGAAGCGCTTCGAGCGCGTCGACTTGCTCAAAAAGCGCGGCCAGTGGAAAGCCGGCGATCGCGTCGCCGGTCTCCGCAAGACCAAGCCTGACGTCTAATTCTACGT
>RGAX01000311.1 GCA_009919985.1 Opitutaceae bacterium | reverse complement strand
CAGCGCGGCGCAAAAGCCCGTGCCCTCAAAATCATGATCATGGAATCATCCGAAATTGTAAGTCTACTCCGCCAGGAAATGTCTGGCTACGGCAGCTTGCTCGCGCTTTTCGACGAGCAGCAAGGCCATCTCTGGCGGCGCGACGTGGAAAAGGTGTTACACACCGCTTCCATCATCGACCAACAAGTCCTCGAAGCCGGCCAATACCGCGAAGCCCGCGAGACCTGGCTCGTAGCTTTCGCCCGCTCGCACGCGCAGCCCGGTGGCAGCACGCTGCGCCAGCTTCTGCCCTTTTTCCCCGCTGATGAGCGCCCGATGCTCGAAGCCTTCATTGATGAGATCAATCACCTCATTCATCGCGTCCGCCGTCGCGCCCGTCAAAATCATGCCTTCATGGAGAAAATGTTAGATCTCCACCGCGAACTTGTTGGCGGCACCGCCCCCGGTTCCGCCGGAGCCACGTACGCTCAGTCGGGCCGCGTGGCCGATGAGGCGGTCTCGGCGCCTTCGCTCCAGCAGGTAGGTTAAACTTTTACGATCATGGCTGAAAACGGACTCTACGATGTACTGCGCATGGGGATTTCCTCCCTGCGGGCTCAGTCGCGCGCGATTGAAACGGTGGGCCGTAACATGGCCAACGTGAACAATCCTACGTACTCCCGTCAGCGCGTGATTTTTGGCGATGTTTCCCCCACGGGCGGCGCCTCCGTCGGCGTCGATATTATCGAGGTCCAGCAGGTGCGCGATGTCCTTTTGGACCGCCAGGTGGTGCGTGAGAAATCCGGCGCCGCGGCCTTGGAAGCTGAAACGGCCGCCTACGAACGTGGTGAAGCCGCCTTGGGCGAGACAATTTCCAGTGTGAGCGATCCGAGCCTCGCCTCGACAACCGGTGGTAACAGTTTGACCAACGCCATGGCCGGATTTTTCGGCGCGGCCCGTCAACTCTCCGTCGATCCGACCAATTCCACGCAGAAGCAGATGTTCGTCCAGACGGCTAAGACGATGACGGAGCGCTTTCAATTTTCCAATGACCGCCTCGCGGAAGTGCAGGCCGATCTCACGGATCAAGTGAGCAACGACGTGGACAAGGCCAACTTGCTCCTCTCCACGATCAGCGAATTGAACCTGATGATCGCCACGCAACGCCACTTCCGCTACCGGCGTGGATACGGTGATTCTCTCCGGCGGCACCACGCTTGAGACGCTCACCTTCGACGGCGATGCGGTCCGCGTAGCCTCGAGCGACACCGCGCTTACGTTTGCCGGTGGTTCCATTAAGGGGCACCTCACCGCTCGCGATGGCGCGCTGCAGACCTTGCGTAATAGCCTCAATCAATTGGCCCGCCAGATGGTCACCGCCGTTAACGCGGTCTATAATCCCAGCGGCACGGGCCAAAACTTTTTTGATCCCGCGGGCACCGACGCTAGCTCCATTGAACTCGCGAGTGGTTTGACCGGCCTCAACGTCCGTGCCTCCGTCGCCGGCGGTGCGGCGGGCGATGGCTCGGTCGCCCAAGCGATTTCCGAACTCGATATTCAGGCGTTCTCGTCGAGCTCCGGTGATGCCATCGACGGTACGATGGGCGAGAGCTACTCGGCGGCGATTTCACTTTTTAGCTATAGCCTATCGCAGTCGCGGATGCGCCACGAAAACCAGACCGGCGTCCTCAATGCCGTGCGCGGCCAGCGCGAGAGTATGAGTGGTGTTTCCCTCGATGAGGAAGCCGCTGAGCTGATGAAGTTTCAGCGCGCGTACCAAGCCTCGGCCCGCGTGATCTCCATCATCGACTCCATGCTCGACACCGTTGTTAACGGCATGGGTCGCGGCTAACTTAAAATTTCACCATGCTGCGCGTCTCCACTAATTTTGTTACCAACACGGCGATCAACGATCTTCGTCGTCTCAGTGATGAGCAGGCGCGTCTGCATCAAAATATCGCCACCGGTCGCCGCTTGCTCAAGCCCAGCGATGACCCCGCTGCGACCAGTCGCGTGCTCAATCGCCAAATGGAAGCCGAGCGCGTGGGTAATTATCAGTCTGCGGCCTCGATGGCCAAATCGCGTTCCGAGTCTTCGCTCACCGCTCTTACGCAGATGCAGAAAATCTCAAGCCGCATCAGCGAATTGACCTCGCTCTCCGCTGGCGCCGGTCCGCAAAGCATGGCCGCCTATGGTGCGGAAGTTTCGCAGCTACTCGAGCAGGCCACCAACGTTGCCAA
>RGAX01000032.1 GCA_009919985.1 Opitutaceae bacterium | reverse complement strand
ACACATTTTCATGGGGATCATTTCGGCGGCGCGGCGGAAGTCGCCCAAGCGCTACCCATCGTCACGATTCACGATAAAGGAATCCCAGAGCGCGATCCGGATGGGCGTGCGGCGTCGAGTTTTCAGCTCCAGATTAAACCATACCGTGAAATCGCGGCGAAGCGCGAGCGGGTTTTGCCCGGAACGGTGATCGCGTTGCGCGGAATATCGGGCGAGCCTGCGCCGGTGTTGCGTTGTTTGGCGGCAAATCAGCAGTTCGTTGAGGCCACGACGGAGCAGCAAAACAAAACGTTGTTTAATGACGTGCCCGCAAAAGCGGTCGACGCGAGCGACAATGCAAACAGCACCGTCTGGCGTTTAGACTTCGGCAGTTTTAGGTTTTTCGATAGCGGGGATCTGACTTGGAATATGGAGGCGAAGCTGGTCGCACCGCATGACTTGGTCGGTAACGTCGATGTCTATCAAACCAGTCATCACGGCCTGGATGTGAGCAACCATCCGAGGTTGGTTAAACAACTCGCTCCGACCGTCGTCGTGATGAACAACGGTGCGCGTAAAGGTGGCGAGGCCGGGACGTGGGCGACGTTGCGCGCGACGCCTTCGATCGCGGCGGTGTTTCAGTTGCACCGCAACGTTCGCGTCGGGCCGGAGGGTAATACGACGCCAGAGCTGATTGCGAATCTTGATGAAGCTTGCGCCGGTAATCTTGTGCGTTTGGCGGTTGAGCCGAATGGTGCGAGTTACACCGTATCGATTCCTGCGACGGGCGTGAGTCGTAAATTTGTGACGACGGTAAAGTAAGGGCACTGAAGCTTCAGGGGGTAGTGCGTCCGGCCACGATGAGCGCGAGGCCGAAGCAGGCGAAGCTGCAAGCGAGGCGGGTGAGGTCGGCTTGTTCACCGAAGAAGAGTAATGAGCACGTGACTGTGAGCGGGACTTTCAGGTTGTTGAGCACGGCGAGCGTCCCGGTGCCGACACGACTGGCGCCGAAATTCCAAAGAAAGAAGGCGACTCCGGATGCAATGGCGCCGAGATAGATCAGCGTGATAAGTTGCGAAGGCGTAAAATGGAGGGCGTTCCAATCGGTGGTGATCGTGCTGACTAGCGCGGTGATGAGGAAGGCGCCAAGATAGGGCAGGGCGAAGAGGGCGGCGTCGCTCGTGGTGGTAGGGACTTGGGCGCGTTCGCGGCGCCAGGCGACTTGGCCCGCGGCAAAACAGAGATTGGAGAGTTGCACGAGAAGAAACCCGCGGAGCCAAGCGCTCCCGAGGTCGCCGCCTTTGGCCACCATTACAGCGGCCCCGGCAATGGCGAGGAGTGCGGCGAGAGTGTAGCTTGGTTGCCAGCGGCGGCAGGCGATGGCGTCAATCACGACGAGATAGAGCGGCGTAGTGATCGTGAAAAGGCCGATCGCGTAGGCGGGCAGATAAGTAAAGGCGCTTAGATACATCAAATACATGAGGCCAAATTGAACGGCCCCGATGATCGCTAGCCGGAGAACTGTCGCGCGGCGCAGTCCGCGTGGGCGGAAGAAAGGCAGGAAGACCACAAGCGCCAGAGCGAGACGAATGACCCCAACGGCAGTTGGGTCGACTCCTACGAGTCGGCCTTTGATGAGGCCGGGTGAAAAAGCCCAGATGAATGAAACAAGAACGAGGTACAGCATCGAACGGCAGGTAGTATCAACGGCAGAAGTTTAAATGGGAAAAAAGGCAACAATCAGAGCAGGAATGAAGTACGGGCTCAAAGATGATTTTAGGTGGACGCTCTCTTGATTTGTTTTAGCAGTTCAATTTTTCGCATGGCTGCAGACAATCAGGGCCCAAGGCGGCAGGCGTGTGCGCTGAAGCCGGCGCCGAAACTGACGAGCCAGAAATCGCCGCTGGCGGCGCTAGGCTTTTCGTCGCGGAGTGTTTCCTCGAGTGCGAAGAGGACGGAAGGGCTGCTCATGTTACCGTGGTCGCGCAGAACCCGGGCACTGGCTTCGAGGCTGTGTGGGGCGATCACCGGGGCCAAGGCCTCGAGTACGTCGCGTCCGCCAGGGTGGGCGACGACCCGGCTAACTGGCCGCGGGCCGCGGGCAGACCAGAGTTCGTGCACGGCGGAAGCAGCGAGTTGAGGGACAGCGCGGTCGAGGAGGTTACGGAGTTTACCATCGCGGTGTTCGAAGCGTAGTTTGTCACGCTCGGACGGGCGGTGGAGGGTTTGAAAGTTGAAAGCGCGGAGGCCGCTGGGCCCGGGTGTACTGCGCCAGATCGAAGCGGCGGCGCCGTCGCCGAACAAGCACGCGCTGATAATGACGCCCGGATCATCATCGAGGTAGAAAACAGCCGAACAGATTTCGACAGCGATGCAGGCGACGGTGGCGTTGGGTTGCGCGGCGAGGACGTGGCTGGCGGCGCGTAAAGTGGGAATCGCGGCGCCACAACCCAGGCCGACGAGATCTTGGAGGAACGTGTCGGTGCGCAGACCAAGGTGTTGGGCGACGTAACTTGTGAGGCCTGGGCAGAGATAGCCCGTGCAGGTGCAGATGAGGAGGGCGTCGAGGTCGCTAGCCTTGAGTTGGGTTTGGGCGAGGGCGGCGCTAAGCGCGCGGGTGGCCAGATTTGGGCCTTCGGTGCGGAAGATGGCGTTCAGTTCATCGGAGCCGCGGTCGAAAATTTTTTCGATATCCGGCGCGGCGAAGTGACGAGTAGCGATGCCGTGGTCGCCGCGCAGGATGCTGTGGAGGATGAGGCGCGAACGTTTATTAAGGCGTGTGCGGACGGCGGAACTTTCCACAATATCCCAGCATTGAGTTTGGGTGAACGTTTTCGGCGGGACCGCGGTCGCTAAGGCGTGAAGGAACATGGCTAGAAAAGACTTCAGTGAAGCAGCGTGTACAAGAGGCGAAGTGGAAGCAGGTGAGCGCGAGCTAGCGCGGAGACGAAGCGCTGGCGACTCGGGGCAAGCAGGAACGGTTGCAAGCTACGTGCGACGGCGAGCCGACGATAGAAACGTCGGCGTAGTGCGGTGTGGGTGAGATTGCAAGTTGCGGTCCAAGATTGCTTGCCACGAGCGTAGGCGACGACGTGTGGCAGGGCAGTCTCGGCGCTTTGGAAGGCAATGGCCATACCGTTGCCGGTGAAAGGCGGAATGAGTCCACCGGCGTCGCCGAGGCTGATCGTATCCGGTGCTGGAATGACGGGCTCATAGCTCAAAGCTGAGACCGCCGAAAACGAGCCGGTTTCGAAGGTGGCGCGGGCGAGGCGGTCGGCAAGCAGGGGCAGGCCGACGGCTTTTAAATAAGCGGCGAGTAAGGCCGGTCCGGGAGCGGCGAGATTACGGCGGCGAAAAAGGCCGCAAACGTTGACGGCGCCGGTTTCAACTTTGGCGAGACCGATATAAGCTTCGTGGCCAAGGTGAAGCTCGAGATCCTGCGCGAGGCGGAGGTCGTGCACGTGAAGTTTGAGGCCTAGCCAAGGCGATTCGCTGCGGCTTCGCCCGTGCGCGAGGATGCGTCCGGGAAGTGGACCGGAGTCGTTGGCCCGGGTGGCTCGGTGCAGCTCACCACCGGCTGCGGTGAAGGCTTGGGCGAGGCGAGCGTCGAGCGCATAGCGGCTGAGCCCGAGCGCGGGGGCGGGGAGACTTTGCGTACAGATGAGTTGTTCGCGGTAAAACCAAGCGACTTGCCGATGTTGCAAGGCGTCCGCGAGCAGGGGCTTGAGGCCGAGGCTTTGGATGGTGACAGAAGAGAGCCCGGTCATGAAATCTCCGCAGACTCGGTGTCGGGGATAATTTCCGGCTTCGATCACGCGCACGCCGATCCCAACATTTTGGAGAGCGAGACCGAGCGACAGGCCAGCTAGGCCACCTCCGATGATTTCAATCGGCCGAGTCGAATTCATGGGCGGCGGCTGGCTATTAAACGGTAGGCACCGAAGATAGAAATTGAGACGCGGCAATCCCAGACGGCGGGTTCCAGTCCAAGGGCGCGCGCGAGTTCGTCGCGACGAAACCCCGCGGCGATGCTGACATGCGCATCGTGTCGGGTGACATGGTTGGCGCCGAGCAGGGGAGCAATGAAGGAGAATAATAATTGAAAGCAGCGATACCTCGCGGGTTCGCAGGCAATTATGAGGCGGGCGCTGTGGTTGAACTTGGCTCCGAGATCGGCGAGTTCGGCGGAGGAAAAATGGTGGAAGATGAGGTTGCCTATGACGACCGGATAGGAGGAGTAGCCGTAGAAGGTTAAAGCGTCGGCTTCGTGCCATGAACGAGCGGTCGGCCACTCAGCCGGAGGCGGGCAGAGATCCATCGCATCGACGTGGACTCCGTGACGAAACAAGGCCTGTCCAAGATCGCCTGTGCCGGCGCCTAGCTCAAGGACTCGGTCTCCTCGATCTATAAGGCGAGGTAAGTTACGAATGAACCAACGGGTATTGCCCATGAGAAAGTTGATGCGGCGTAGATCGCGCCGACTATCGAGCGCAGCGGCATCGGCGTGGGGTAATGCGTCAAGAAGCTCGGGCACAAGCTGGCGGGAAAGCACGAGGGCAATGTTGCGCGTTGCGTGGCGGCTGTCCAGTGTTCAAGGTTGTCGCCCATGCCAAAGACCGTTCATCCCGTCGATCTGATCGCGCAAGCCGCGAAAAAATTCACACACCGTCCCTCGTGGGATGAGTATTTCATGGCGACGGCGGTGCTGATGTCCACGCGTTCAAACTGCGAACGTTTACATGTGGGCTGCGTCATTGTGACTGGGGGCGAACGGAAAAATCGACTCGTTGCAGCCGGCTATAACGGATTTTTGCCGGGCACTCCTCACGTGTCGCGACTGCGTGAAGGTCATGAGCAGGCAACTGTTCACGCTGAGCAAAACGCCGTGGCTGATGCGGCGCGTCGCGGCAGTTCGGTCGAAGGGTGCGTGGCCTACGTGACCCATTTTCCGTGCATTAATTGCGCAAAAATTCTCGCAGCGGCGGGCATCGCGGAAGTGCGATATCGATCAGATTATCACAACGATCCTCTCGTGGCCCCATTGCTGCTGGATGCTGGCGTGGTGATCCTCAAACTTTGAATTTTAACTGCAAGACACACCGACTATAAATGTCTGCCCCACGCACAGAACGCGATGAGACGTTGGCCGGAGCGCTCTTGTTGGCGCACCCTTCGTTGAAAGATTCGAATTTTCGCCGCACCGTGATTCTCATGTCGTCGCACAACGCCGACGGCGCGATGGGCGTCGTGTTAAACCGTCCGCTGGGCAAGCGTCTCGGTGAGTTGCAGGGTGATTTCGCGCTCGGGCCCCTAGCCAGTGTGCCGCTCTGCAATGGCGGTCCCGTGGAGAAAAAACAATTAGTCCTGGTCGCTTGGGAAACGCAGGAAAACGGCTTTCGTTTGCACTTTGGGATCGAGCCCGAACAGGCGACACAATTGCGCGACGCCGAAGATGCCGCGCTGCGGGCATTTGCTGGTTATGCAGGTTGGACGGCAGGACAATTAGAAAACGAGTTGGAGCAAAACACGTGGGTGGTCGTCACTGCTCCGCACGATTTGTTTGAATTGCCGCTCGATCATACGCTGTGGCGCGAACTACTGGCCAGAGAAGGGGCGGAATGGCGCCTGCTCGCGCATGAACCCGAGGAAACAGGATGGAACTGATGAATTTAGCCTGCGTTTTTGACTCAGCTGGACAATTCAGTTGACAGAGGCGAAATCGAAGACTGTTTTCAACCGTTTTATGAAAGTTGTTTCTTCCATCAAATCCGCCAAGAAGCGTCACCCGGCCTGCCAGGTCGTGCGTCGCAAAGGCAAAATCTACGTGATCAACAAAGTCGAGCCGCGTTACAAAGCGCGCCAAGGCTAATTAACCCTTTTTTACTACTGTGAAAGCCGAAGGCCATCCCACGCTCAACGACGTCTGCTTCCTCGATATTGGAACGGGCAAACGTTTCCTGACGAAGTCCACGATGAAATCCGCCCGTAAGGAAAACATCGATGGTACCGAGTATTTCATCATCGTACGCGACGTGACGATGGATTCGCATCCCGCCTATACCGGCGAGAAGCGCTTGGTCGACACGGCTGGTCGCGTCGAAAAATTTACGAACAAGTTCAAGCGCGTCGCCGCGAAGAAGTAATTCGACTTGTTGCTCCTTTCAAAAGCCCTCCGATTTCGGAGGGCTTTTTTGTTGCCCGCTTCCGTCGGGCGCGACCTGTTAAAGCGCAATGGGGACCATCAAAATCATCGCTTTCGACTGCGATAGCACGCTAAGCGCGATTGAAGGCATCGACGAACTCGGACGCAGTCGTGGCCCAGCGGTATTTGCCCAAATCGAAGCGATGACCCATGACGCGATGAATGGCCGCCTGCCGGTGGAGGCCGTATTTGGCCGCCGACTGGAGATCATCCAACCGCGCCGCGCAGATGCGGATGCGGTGGGGCGGCGCTATGTTGAAACCGTGGAGCCGACGGCGCAGGCTACGATCGCTGCGCTCAAGTTACGTGGTTGGACGCCCGTGATTATCAGTGGAGGGTTCCGCCCCTTGATGGCTTCCTTGGCCGAGCACCTCGGGATCGAGAGAGTCGAAGCGGTGGATATTTTCTTCCATCCCGACGGTGCCTATAACGGTTATGATAAAAACTATCCGACGACGCGTTCGGGCGGAAAACCGGAGATCGTCGCGGCTTTGAAACGTGAGTTTTCTCCGACGCAATTTGTAATGGTGGGCGATGGAGCGAGTGATTTGGAAACAAAACCGTCGGTAGATCGCTTTGTGGGATTTGGTCGCTACACTCCGCGTGAGGCAGTGCGCCAAGGGGCGCACGATTTCATCTATACGCTGGATGCGCTCCTGAAAATTTTATGATACCCCCGATTAATTTTCCGCTCCCGCTTGATTCGTATCCGGCATCGTCGTCGGCGGGGCTACTCGAGGTGTTGTTGGCGCGGATTCAGGCGGAGCCCTTTAATTTGGTGGCCACGGTGATTTTTCTATTGGCGATTACCCACACATTTTTGGCCGGCAAAATTCAACATTGGGCGCACATCGTGGAGGAGCGTCACGCGCGCACGGTGCGTGAGCGAACACCGCGGTCGGATACGAACGATGATGGCCAGCCGGATGAAGTCAGCTTCAAGGGCCAGGCACTTCATTTCTTTGGTGAAATTGAAGCGGTTTTCGGGCTTTGGGCCTTGGTGCTTGCGGGTGCTTTAGTGGGCTTCAAAGGCGGGAACACGGCGATTAATTACATCGCGCATCAGGTGAATTACACGGAGGCGATGTTTGTGGTCGTGGTGATGGCGATTGCTGCAACCCGACCGGTATTGACACTGGCGGAGCGGGCGCTGCGTGGGGTGGCGGCGCTGGGTCGGGGCAAGCCTGTGGCGTGGTGGTGGTCGATTCTGGTTTTGGCGCCGTTGTTGGGGTCGTTTATCACCGAGCCTGCGGCGATGACGATCGCAGCGCTTATGTTAGCTCATCAATTTTACGATTTGCAGCCCTCGATGCGGCTCAAGTACGCGACACTCGCGTTGCTGTTCGTTAATATCTCGGTGGGGGGGACGTTGACGCATTTTGCGGCGCCTCCGGTCTTGATGGTCGCGGGGCCGTGGAAGTGGGGTACGGGTTTTATGCTCACCCATTTCGGTTGGAAGGCCGCGTTGGGTATCGTGGCGGCCACGGGTTTCACGTTTACCTGTTTTCGAGCTGAGTTACTTGCACTCAAATCGAGTGGTGGGCCGCAAAAAAAATCGGCTGTCTCAGCTTCGATTCCCTCATGGGTGACGCTCGCGCATTTAGTTTTTTTGGGCTTGGTGGTCTGGATGGCTCATTATCCGGTGCTTTTTGTGGGAGGATTTTTATTTTTCGTGGCGTTCATGCAGGCCACGGCCCACCACCAGACGAAGCTTGATTTACGGGCCCCGATTTTGGTCGGATTTTTCTTAGCGGGATTGGTAGTGCATGGCGGCTTGCAGGGCTGGTGGATTGAACCGGTGTTGAAAAGCCTCGGCGAGGTTCCGGTGTTTTTCGGCGCGACGATTTTGACCGCGTTTAATGATAATGCTGCGATCACCTATCTGGCGACGTTGGTGCCTGGATTTACCGACGGGATGAAATACGCGGTTGTTGCAGGGGCTGTCACCGGAGGTGGTTTGACGGTGATCGCCAATGCCCCTAATCCGGCGGGGCAGACGATCTTAAAGCGTTATTTTCCAGAGGGCGTAGCGCCCCTTCAACTATTTGTCTGGGCCTTGCCGCCCACGATCATCATGGGCCTCTGTTTTATGTTCCTCTGAGGTCGCGTTATGCGTGTCGATCGCTTGATGGATCGACGACGAACGCCTCGTGAGTTTTTAACTGAGTGCTTTAACCAAGACCTTGGCGTTGCGACCGCTGTCTTCGTAAATTTTGAGGCGTGCCTCTGGCAAAACCTCTTTGGTCGCTTCCTCGAAACCGCACACGTTGGAGAAAAAGCCAAAGCTTTGGGTGGAGAGTGCGATGACCCCATTGACGCCGCGTTCTTTGGCTTGGAGGCAGGCGTACTCGACCATTTTTTTGCCAATGCCGCGATTGTGGTAAAACGGCAGCACATAGAGTGAACCGATTTCCGCGAGCTGCGGTTTGTCAGGATAAAAATAGAGGGTGACGCAGGCGATGATGTTTTCGTCGATTTCGAAGACGAAAAATTGATCGATGTTTTTCTCGATAGCTTGCTGCGTGCGGTGGAGCAACTCCTCGCGCTTCACGGCGGCGCGGGTGAGGTTGTAAATGAGCCGGACGTCGCGTTTAGAGGCTTTGCGGATTTGTTGGTAGTCGTTGCCATAGACGAGGGAGCCGACGCCTTCGTTGGAGAAAATTTCGTTGAGCAAGCCGTCGAAGATGCGGCCATCGACGATGTGTACGCGCGGGGTGCCGGTCTCGATGGCTTTGACCGCGTGCTCGGCTTTGCTGCGCACGGGCTCGGCGATTTGCTCGGGTTGAGTGGCAAGAATTTTGGTCAGCGCTTCGACTGAGATTTCGCGGCGGACACTGCCGTTAATCTCGAGGCCGGCGTGGGGCGTGAGGTAGATGATCTTGGTGGCGTGCAGCGCTTCGGCGACTTCCGCGGCGAGGAGGTCAGAGTTTACCCGTAGGGATTTTCCATCGGGCCCAAAGGCGATGGGCGTGATCAAGGGAACGACCTGTTGGGTGATGAGTTCCAGGATGAAGTCTTTGTCGATGCGCTCGACTTTACCGGTGAGCAGTTGGTCTACGCCGCGGATGATGCCGAGGGGAAGCGCGCGCACGGCATTGGTGATGACGGCTTTAAGGGAATTTTGCGTGAGTCCTTCGAGAATGAGATGGGAGACGCGTGAGCCGGCGCGGATGGAAAGATCGAGTGTGGCAGCGTCTGTGATTCCGGTGCCGTCGTTGTTGGTGATGGCGACTCCGCGAAGTTCGGACAGTTCTTGGACTTGGTGGCCGATGCCGTGGACGAGCACGATTTTGATGCCGAGGCTGCGAAGTACAGCGATGTCGACCAGTAGGTTGCTGAAATTTTCGTCCGCTATGATGGCGCCATCGATGGCGATAATGAATATCTGGCCTTGAAAACGAGGGACGTATTTCAGGATGCCTCGTAGATCATTAGGCTTGATCGTGGTAGCTTGGGCGGGAGCGGAAACCGCGGGCGCGGAGGGCGGAAGGGTGGGGCCGGGGCCGTTGCTCATGGAAGTAGCGTGATTTGCGACTAAGGGGCGGGCGGCGTCAATGCACTTGCACGCTCCAAGCTCGGGAGGTGCGTTCGCCGACAACTACGGCACGGTAGGTGCCGGGCTTTAAAGTGCCGGCTGGAACGGTTACTAAAACGACGCTCTCGCGAGTGCGGGCCATGAGGCCACCGTCGAGCTGTTCAAACGTCGGGAGTAAAGTGATGACGTTGTCTTTTAGGTAGAGCTCGGCGCCGGAGAGTTGGCGTTTGTTGTCCGCCAGCGTGCAGGTGAACTCGATTGGATAAGCAAGCAGCGCGCTGATCGATGCCGGGGCATGAACGCGAGTGATTTCAGCGGGTAGCAGGGGGAGATCGAGCAAGGACGGTCCGAGGTCGTAGTCTAAGCCGCCTGGCGCAGCGATGCTGGCGGCGCTGTTGCGTACGGAGCCGGCTTCCGCAGGGCGTTGCGCGCTCAAAATGATGCGTTGAAAGCCGGCCGAGAGCAGTCGGAGCACACCCGCGCGGTTTTTGGTGTCTTGATAGGGCAGATAAGACGGCGCGGTCTTGCGGTAGCGCAGAGTTACAAACGTATAGCCGGCCAGGCTGACGACAATAATGAGGACGACCCATTTCATGGGCCAAGGTTTACGATGGGAGGAGGAGCCGGACATGGACGATAGGGTGGCATTAACCTCGTAGTCGGCCGTACTCGCAAATAAATTTGCGCACAGGGGGGCGGCTCGTTTCGTTACGAGGCTACATGAAATTCTGGTCCCAATATTTTGTCCCTACTCTTAAGGAAAGTCCCGCCGATGCCGAGATCGCTTCGCATAAGCTGCTCATGCGCGCGGGACTCGTCCGCAAGCTCGGTGGCGGGCTTTACACCTACATGCCGCTTGGGCTGCGGGTAATGCAAAAACTCACGCAACTTTGCAGAGAAGAGATCGAGGCGGGTGGTGGCATCGAGCTCTGGATGCCCCACGTGCATCCTGTGGAAAATTGGGAGCAAGGTCCGCGCTGGGCGGCTGCGCGCGAGATCATGTTTCGCACCGATAGCGCCGGCGCGGGCAAGGGCCGGAGTAAAGAACCTGAGTTTGTCCTCGGGCCGACGCATGAAGAAGTGATCACGCCTCTTGTGAAACAGGAGATTACTAGCTACCGTGACTTGCCTAAGAATTTTTTTCAGATCGCGACCAAGTTTCGCAATGAGATCCGCCCGCGTTTTGGTCTGATGCGCGCGCGCGAGTTTGTGATGATGGACGCGTATTCCTTCGATGCCAACGACGAGGCGGCGGTGAAGAGCTATTTCGCGATGAAGGCCGCCTACGAAAAATTTTTTAAGCGCGTCGGCATTCAGGCGATCGCCGTCGAAGCCGATACTGGCGTGATGGGTGGAAGTTTTTCTCACGAATTCATGGTGCCGGCGGAAATCGGCGACGATGATGTAATTTACAGTGAGGCTGGTTATGCAGCCAACCGCGAGAAAGCGACCAGTGCGCTCGTGCCCAAAGATCTCGCGGATGCGGCGCCGGTTGGAGCGATTGAGGAATTCGCGACGCCTGGAGTCGTGACGATCGCCGCATTAGCGGCTGCGCCTTACAATGTCGCAGGCGATCGACAGTTCAAAACGCTGGTTTATATCGGCGACGGAAAACCTTTCATCGTCATCCTTCGCGGTAGTGATGAATTGGAGGAAGCTAAAATTGGATCTCTCGGCTTCACGGTTTTCCGCGCAGCGACGCCGGAAGAAATCGAGCCTGTGTTAGGCGCGAAACCCGGCAGCTTGGGAGCGGTGAAGGGCGCGATTAAAAACCCAGCGGCTTTGGCCGGTGTTTTTGCCGACCACGCCATTCGTCTGATCGGCAATGGTACCACGGGCGCCAACAAAGATGGCTTCCATCTGCGCAACATCAATGTGGTGCGCGATCTGGCGATCACGAAATTTGGGGATTTCCGTCGGGTTCGTCCCGGTGAGCCGTGCCCGCAATCGGGCCAGCCGCTTCAGGTGCGTCGCGGCATCGAAGTGGGGCATATTTTCAAGCTGGGGACAAAATACTCGGAAAAATTTGGCGCGGTTTACACGGATGATCAGAAGCAATCTCATCTCATGGTCATGGGCTGTTTCGGTATAGGTATTAGTCGTACGATGCAGGCCGTGATCGAGCAAAGTCATGACGCTGATGGTATCGTCTGGCCTTGGAATGTGGCGCCATTCCATGTGCTCATCTGTCTACTGGATCCCGATTCGGCTGAAGCTATGGATCTGGCGAAGAAACTCGCCGCGGCAGCGGAGCGCGCTGGCGCGGATGTCATCATTGATGACCGTGCGGAGCGTCCGGGCGTCAAGTTTAAGGATGCCGATCTGATCGGGATTCCGCTGCGCGTGACGATTGGCAGCAAAGGTCTAAAAGACGGCATCGTGGAGCTGAAGGCGCGTAATTCTAAAGACGTCGCCAAGATCCCGCTCGCCGAGATCGAAGTGCGGTTGGCTGCCGTGGTGAGCGAGGCAAAGCACAAAGCGGCATGATCATTTCTAGCGTCAAATCCTCGCCTTCCACCGAGACGCTGAGTCGCACTGAACTGCAACTCGGCGGGGTTTGGCGTGTCGTTGTTTTGAATGACCCGGTGAATCTTATGTCATATGTGATGATGATTTTTAAAAAAATATTCGGGTTCAACGAAACGGTCGCACGCCGGCACATGCTGGAAGTCCATGAGAAAGGTCGCTCAGTGGTTTGGAGTGGGCTGCGAGAAAAAGCAGAAGCGTATGTGTTCACTTTACAGCAATGGCATCTTACCGCCGTCCTCGAATCCGATGAAACGCATTGAGGTCAAATTAAGTCTTTCGATCGTCGCGCCGCTGCTTGACGTGATCCGGCTTCTTGCGGATGGGCTGAGCCAAAAGCTCGCGGCACCTCAAGAACTGGGCGACGTAGACGAAGATTTTCGCGATGCTTGGTTGGCGGAATTGATCACGGGCCAGACGGCGGATGTGAAGGCGTTGTTGGCGCTGTTTGACGAAGAATTTTTTACCGAAGGAATCGTCGCATTTGATGAAGATAACGCCGAGCCCATTGTGCGGGCCTGTGCGGCGGTTCGGCTGCGTTTGCGGGAGGTTTATCTACGGGGATTGGGTGACGACACGCTCGAGGGCGGTGACGTAGAGCTCGAGGACTTGGCTGAAGATGTCAGGAAGGCGTTCATGTGTTACCTGTTTCTAGCCACGGTGCAGGAGCTGATTATACAGCATCTAGATTCGAGTATCATCGAATCCTGATTCAGCGTTTGACGGCGGAGAAGTGCGACCTAGTTTTGGTCCTGACACCCTGCAGTGTTCGAGGTGCTTTCAATAACTGCTCTTTGCCTTAGAATTATTACGGGAACCGAGACCGTCGCGGAAGATGCTAGGCCGTAAATCGGAAAGCAGACGCTGCGGAGGAGGTGCCCACCTTAACCTAAAAAGGTCCTGAGCCTTTGGGCATACGGCACAGGCGGGGTGTCAATTTTCCAATTTATTATGAATCCAACCATCTATAACATACTTCATATCAGCTCTTTGCTGGTCCTTTTCGGTTACACGTTTTACGCCTTTGCAGCACCGGCCGAGTCCAAACGCCGCGTCATGATGATCACAGGTATCGCTAGTCTGCTCGCTTTGGTCGGTGGTTTTGGCCTTCTGGCTAAATTACACTTGGGTTTTCCTGGTTGGATCATCGTTAAATTTGTTTGCTGGCTAGGCCTGTCGGCGATCGCGGGCTTTGCTTACCGCAAACGGGAGCAATCCTGTGTGTTCATGCTGCTCGCCTTGGTTTTGGCGATTACGGCAGTGGTGATGGTCTACGTGCGGCCGTTCTGAACGAGCCTGTACAGATGACCGAGACGCTTTGCGGCGTCTGGGTAGATGACGTTGGAATAGTCCATGTTTCCCTCGCGACGCCGGAAGGCGCCCGCGTTGAGAGAAGGGATGTGCTGCGTCCTTTTGCGTGGCTCAATGGCCCTCCAGACAGCGTTCCAGCAGAAATAAAGATCGATGATTTACGAGGAGTCGCCCCTTATGCGCGCCTCGCACACGCCGAGACGCTGGAGGCTTACGAGACCTTTATTAAAAGTGCGAAGGTTGCCGTTGGGGTCGATGCGGTGCGGCCGTTGGAAAATCAATTTCTAATTCAGCAACGCGCTCGGCTTTACCGCGATTTAAACTTTGGGCAATTACGGCGCTGTCAGTTAGATATTGAGACCTCATCGGCCGACGGCTCTTTCAGCGATGCGAGTAAGGCTGAAGACCGAGTCTTGGCGGTCGGTTTACGCTGCGCAGGCAAGAACCGCTTGCTGGTACTGGCGGAGGCGTCGGATGCGGCAGAAAAAATATTATTACTCGAGCTCAACACCGCTCTAGCCGAGATGGATCCGGACGTGATCGAGGGTCACAATATCTTTAAATTCGATCTCGATTTTTTGCGTCAACGCGCACGGCGACACAAGGTGCCCTGCGCTTGGGGGCGCTTCGGGCAAAAAGCTTCGTTTCGAAACAGTCGCCTTAAGGTCGCTGAGCGTTGGATAGATTTTCCACGATGTGATCTGCCCGGACGAACTGTGGTGGACACCTATTTACTGGTTCAGCTCTACGACGTCACCACTAGGGAGCTCACGGCCTACGGGCTCAAGGACGTGGCGGTTTATTTTGGCATTACGGACGAAGACAGCGAGGAGCGCACGTACCTCGACGGCGGAAAGATCGCGGAAACGTTCTGGGCCGATCGAGCACGGTTTTGCGCCTACCTGGAGGATGATTTGCGCGAGACCCAAGGATTAGCAGATCTCTTGCTACCGACTTATTTTGAGCAGACGCGTACGTTCCCGATTTTGCTACAAGAGGCGACATTGCGTGGGACCACAGCGAAGATCGATCTGTTGTTTCTCGAGGAATATTATCACGCCCGCCAAGCGGTCCCCGTGCCGCAAGAAACCGCATCTTTCGAGGGCGGCTTCACCAAAAGTTATCAAGAAGGCGTGTTTAAGCATGTGCTACATTTTGACGTCGCGTCGCTTTACCCGAGCCTGCTGCTCAACATCGGACGTAATCCGCGCAATGATTCGCTCGGCGTGTTTATTCCCCTGCTTAAATCGCTGCGCGAGTACCGCCTCAAATTCAAACTCCTCGCGCGCAACGCGCTTACCTCAGAGGAGCGCGCGGAGGCGCAGGCTCGTCAGACAGCGTTCAAAATTCTGATTAATTCGTTTTACGGTTATCTCGGGTTTTCCGGCGCGCGGTTTGGTGATGGCGAACTTGCTGCGGAAGTGACGCGGCGAGGGCGCGAGATGTTGCAGGCCCTCATCGAAGAGTTTTCGCGCCATGGATGTATGATTCTCGAGGCCGACACGGACGGGATTTATCTTTCCACGGAAAAATATTTTTCAGCGCCGGAGCAATTACTTGCATTGGTCGCGCCGACCTTGCCAACCGGAATCGAGCTGGAATACGACGGTTGTTATACGTCGATGTTTTGTTACAAGGCCAAGAACTACGCGCTGTACGACGGAAAAAAAGTAACGTTGCGCGGCAGTGCGTTGCGCTCGCGCGGCATTGAGCCCTACCTAAAAAAATTGTCCCGACAATTGCTGCGCCACTTGGTGGGAGCGGAAACGGAGTCGCCGCTGACTCTGATAGAAGAGTATCGACGCTTACTGTCGGCTCGAGCGTTGCCGGTTAACGAGGTCGCCAAAAGCGAGTCGCTCAGCATGAACCCTGATGCCTACGAGCGCTTCATCGCGGAGGGCGGTAAACCCCGTCGTGCCTCGGCCGAAGCTGCGCTAAAGATGAACCCGCGACCGCGTATGGGCGAACGAATCGCTTATTACATTGTGCCTAAACAAAAGGGGCAGACGAGCGATTGGCAGCGGGCGCGACCGGTTGAGATCTTTGATGCGACGAGTGCTCCATACGATGAGAGCTATTATTTGGAGAAGATCGAAGATTGGGTAGAGCGCTACGGGAAATTTATCGGTGCAAAGCCTGTCGGTGATGGCCAAGGGGACTTGTTGCTGCTATGAAGTCCAAAGTCGTTTCCACGCGAGTTGTGCCATTCTGGCTGTTGCTGACTTTGGTCGGACTTTTACCTTTCGCCGCTTATGCACCGGCTCTTAGCGATCGCTATGGGTTTCGCGACGACTATTCGACGCTTCGCGAGTCGCAGGATGATTTGCGCACGACGTTAAATTTCTGCGCGTCACAAGGTCGTCCGCTGTATGGTTTTTTCCTGGCTCGGGTCTGCAATGTTGTCGGAGAAGTCGATAATCTCGGTTATTTGCGGGCCATCGGCGTGGGACTAGCGAGCGTCGTGGCCATACTCATGGCCTGGTCTTTACATCGCCGGATCGGACTTCAGGCCGAACTCGCCGCCGCAATTGGATTGTTGGTAGCGCTCTTACCCTCTGCGCAGGTCAAAGTGGCTTGGGCAATATGTGGCCCTCATATTTTCGGCGGTGTGTTTGGCTTAAGCGCCTTTTTATTAGCGGATGCTTCTATCGGGAAAAAAAATTGGTCTACGTTGGGCGCCGTTAGTTTGGTCATGTGTGGTGCGCTGTTCTATCAGAGCGATGTGATGCTTTATCTCGTTCCTGTGGTCGCTGCTGGGATTTTTTATGAGGGCCGACATGATTGGCGTTGGGCGCTGCGGCACGGGGTGATTTTATTTGGTGGGTTGGCCCTCGCGTTCGTTGTTATCAAAGTCTTGTTTGCTGCCGGAATTTTTATCGCCTCAAAACGAGTGAGTCTCGAGGCCGCCCCGCTGACAAAAATGGTGTGGTACGCTCAGCATAATTTGCAGGAAGCGTTCGGTCTTTTTGTGGTTCGAGACGTCTCCGGTCGAACGGCGTATGGTTGGGCGTTGGTTGTGAGTTTCAGCGTATTGCTCACACTTTGGGGTGGTCGGAGCGCGTGGCAACGTGGACGCGCGCGCGGTGTGATCTGGTTTGGTGCGCTTGTGTTGGGTCTGCTACTGGCGGGAAGTGTCACATTGATAGCGAGCGAGCGCTGGGCGACTTATCGCACCCTTTGGGCTCTGGCGGCGGTGGTCTGGTTACTCGTGCTCAGGCCGCTTCCCGTTTTTACTGACTGGCTGCGACGACTTTTTCTCGTGAGCTGCGTGTTTGTGGCGATGGCCTGCGCTTATTGGAATACACGTTATCTTTTTGCCGAGCCACAAGCGGCGGAGCTGGCGATTATCGAACAGGCAGCCTTGCGCGTGGCTGCCATAAAATCGCCCCGTGTGCTGTTGATTTTGGAAAAAGCCGGTGAGTCACGCGCCCCGTTGCGCTGGCTGGATGAATTTGGCTCCAATTCTTCGGACTGTGAATGGAGTCCCAAGGAGATGCTCCGCGTAGCGTTAAGGAGTCAGGGATCGACTGGTGTCGCGGCGGAGCGCGCGATGCGGTTTAAGTCGAGTTTGGACCGTCCGGTTGATACCTCGGCGTACGACGTGGTTATCGATATGCGCCTCGAGAGCCTGCGTTAAACCTAAATCCCGCAGTTGAAGTGATGATTTCGGCTCCAACGGGAGCGTATGGGGTGGTGTGAGGGTCGTGATCTGGAGGGATAGTTTGCAACTGCGGTGCAGTTGTCGTGATCCACTCGTAAAGGCGCAGGTAGCCAGTGCGTAATTGCTCAGCCCAGCCACCGCTGATAGAGACTTGTAGTTCTTTTTGTTAATTGTGGTCGTTGCGCGCATACTTGCGCTCAACGGGATAGACGACCCACAGCCCGTCCAGCTTCAGATCGGCGCGGGCGACGTGCATCGAGTTCGTCATCGCAGGGGCGTCGGCCCATTTCACCTCAACGCCTATTGGCCGCCCGCCGCAGCAAACGGCCAGCGTCGCGAGCCGACGCGAAGCAGGGCCACGTGCCCGAAAAAATGGCACGGAAAACCGCCGGACTGTCTCGCCTCATCGGCACGCAAGCTCAACGTCGAGATTGCGATTACCTGCGTCAGCCGGCGACCAATACCTCGGGATGCTTGCGGGCAATATCGAGCAAGCGCAACGCCGCCCCGGTCGGTTTCCTTCGCCCGCGCTCCCAACTCACGGCAGTCACGGTCGGGATGTTCATCATCGCGGTAAAAATCGGTTGGCTAACATTGAGCTTCTTGCGGATTGATCGCACTTGCGAGGGCGTTAGCGGTTTAACCGGCGAGGGCAGCGGCATCGTCGCCGTGCGCAGGGTAAGCTTTTGCTTTCCCCTCAGGTGATGGACAAACGCCTCTACGCTGCCGACGAGATCGTCGGCCTTGAATTCAATGTCCTTGGTTTTCATGTCTGAATTCTCGTTCGATGATTTCGACGGCGACCCTCAACCGTTTCTTCTGATCAGGGGTGAGGTTCTGCGACTACGCCTTGGTATAAATATAAAAGAAAACGACCGCTTGGTGCCGGTGAAGATAAAGGTAGATGACCCTTGCGCCGAGCAACCGCTTCGCGGCTCTTTCTACTATGCTAAAAAAAGCGAGCCAGCCGCGTGCGCGGTTTACTGGCTCGCCGAGGAGCGATGGGTTCAGCTCCAGCTGATATCGGTCTTCGAAAACGGCAGTTGCCGGATGCGTTTGCCGGTGGCGGCGAAGATAGCATTGGCCACAGCGGGGGCGAGTGGCGGCAGCACAGGTTCGCCGAGTCCGGTGGGTGGATTATCGCTTAGTAGGAAGTGACACTCGATCTTCCGGGGTGCGTCAGGCATGCGCAGGAGTTGGTATTCGGCGAGGTTGGCCTCGACGATGCGACCGCGCTCGATGTTGAGTTCTTGGCGCCAGGCGGGGTTGACGATTTGCGAGCCGACATCGGCGACGCAGACCACGCGATCCACGCGGAGTTCGCCGGTTTTGGAGACGGTGACCTCGGCGACTTGGGCAATGTAGCCGCGGTGGCTGAAGTGAAACGCGATACCTTGACCCTGGCCGCGAGGAAGTTTTTTGCCCCAGCTAGATTTTTCGGCAACGAGTTTGACCACGGCTTTCATGCGCGCGGCGTTATAGGGTGTTCCACGTTCTCCCGTGCCGGGGACGGTGCCGTGATCACCCAAGATTTCGAGACGCACATCGAGCGGATCGCGGCCAGCGGCGTGGGCGAGTTCATCAATGAAGCTCTGGTAGACGAAGGCGAACACGCAACTGCCGGGCGCGCGCCACGGCCCCATGGGGATGCCGTTGTCGATCACGCTGCTAAGGCCGAGGTGATTGGGGATAAATCGGCTGGGGAATTCATCCGCACTGAGTCCGCCGGCGAAGAGGATGGTGTGATTGCGCCAGGCGGTAATTTTACCTGAGGCGTCTACGCCGCCTTTAAGGAAATGAAAACCGCCCGGGCGGAAATGATCATGGCGAAGGTCGTCTTCGCGCGTCCATGTGAGTTTTACTGGGATACCAGCTTTTTGGGCTATGGCTGCGGCCTCGATCACGAAATCGGCGCTGAGGCGGCGACCGAAACCTCCGCCAGCGCGGAGGATGTGGACGGTGATGTTGGCTTTGGGAATGCCGAGGACCTTGTTGAGCATATCGGCACCGGCGCCGGGATTTTGCGTGGGGGCCCAAATCTCGCAGGAAACACCGACCACATCCAGCATCCAGAATCTCACGCACCATCTCGCATCTGCCGGCTCC
>RGAX01000310.1 GCA_009919985.1 Opitutaceae bacterium | reverse complement strand
CCTTCACGCGCCCCGCGCCCAAACGCAAGGCGGCCGATGGCGTCGATCACGCCGTGGGTTTCAGCGAGCTTGTTAAAGTGGGTGAACCCGTCGCCGCAGGCGCTACTTTAGGCGTGATTCACGCGAACGACGCCGACGCCTTGGCCGCAGCCAAAGTGATGTTGGCGCAGGCGATACGGGTCGGCGAGGTCGCGGGCACGCCGCCGGCCTTAATTGATGAAGTAATCGGCTAAGCGCCGATTACTTTTCCATCTCGGCCAGCTTGGTCGCGGCCGTTTCCCAGGCCGCGGTGGCGACGGTGAGTTGATCGACGACGGCGCTGAGCTCGCGGTTGAGGTGATGGAATTTGCCCTTGTCGGCGTAGGAGGCGGGATCCTCGAGCGCGGTTGTGATCTCGGCTTGTTTCGCTTCAAGCTCGGAAACCTTTTTCTCCAGCGCGCCGACCTCTTCGCGGAATTTGCGGATTTCGTTGGGCGTGATTTTTTTAGCAGCGGGGGCCGCAGCAGTCGCGGCGACTTTGGCGGGCGCGGCGGTTTGCTTGGGGCGGGCATCAGTAAAGCCGGCCGTCAGAGCAGCCCGGGCATCGGTGGCTTTAGACTTCTCGAGGAAATAATCGTAGTCGCCGAAGTACGGCGTGAGCCGGCCGCTGTGAACGTGCAGGACGTTCTGCGCGAGGGCGCGGATGAAGTGCACGTCGTGACTGATAAAAATGAGGGTACCTTCGTAGTTTTTCAGCGCGTGGACCAGGGCGTCGATCGACTGGATGTCCAAGTGGGTCGTCGGCTCGTCCATGAGGAGCAGATTCGGCGGCTTCACAAGGATGCGGGCGAGAGCGAGACGGGATTTTTCACCGCCGGACAGGACGGAGATCGGTTTGTGGACGTCGTCTTTACGGAAGAGGAAGGCGCCGAGAATAGCGCGACCCTGTTGCTCAGTGAGCTGATTTTCATTCGTGCGCAGCGACATCACGTTTTCGAACACGGTCGCGTCGGCATCAAGGTTATCGAGGCGGTTTTGAGCGAAGTAGCCGGGGACGACGTTGCTGCCGAGGTCGCGCTCGCCGCCTTGGATGTCGATGACGCCGGCAAGAATTTTGAGCAGCGTGGATTTACCGGCTCCGTTGGGGCCGACCAAGACGATGCGCTGGCCGCGTTCGGCGGCGAAGTTGAGATCGCTGTAAACAACGTGCGAACCGTAGGACTGGCGGACATGCTTCAGGTCGATGACCTTCAGCCCGGAGCGCGGTGGCTGCGGGAACTTGAAGTTCATCTTGCGCAGTTCCTCGGTGGGTTCCTCGACTGCGGCTTCTTTCAGCCGCTCGATCTGTTTCTCTTTCGATTTTGCCCGAGAAGCCATCGAGGCCTTGGCGCCGAAGCGATCAACGAAGACTTGGAGGTGGGCAATCTCGCGTTGCTGGGTCTTGAAGGCGGCAGCTTGTTGGGCTTTGCGGGCTTCTTTTTCCGTGAGGTAGTTGTCGTAGTTGCCGTGGTAGTAGTTCAGCGAACCTGAACGCAGCTCGAGCATGCCGGTGCACAGGGCATTGAGAAAGGCGCGATCGTGAGAGATGACGACCAGGCCGCCAGGGTAGCGCATGAGGTATTCCTGGAACCAGAGTAGGGCCTCGAGATCGAGATGGTTGGTCGGCTCGTCGAGCAGTAGGAGCGCGGGTTCGGCCACGAGCAGACGGGCGAGATGGGCGCGCATGACCCAGCCACCGGAAAAGGTTTTGGCGAGCTTGAGCGCGTCGCCTTCTTTGAAGCCGAGGCCGGCGAGGATTTTTTTTGCGCGAGGCTCGAGCGTGTAGTCGATGTCGTAGTCGTCTTCGTCGGGCTCGAGCTTTTTGCCGCTAGTGGCGATGTGCAGAATCGTTTCGTCGCCGGCCGGGGCGCTCTCCTGCGGGAGGTAGCCGAAGTCGGCGCCACGTTCCCATTCGATGGTGCCGGTGTCGGGTTTTTCCTCGCCGAGGATGAGACCGAAAAGGGTGGATTTACCCGCGCCGTTGGGCCCGATCAAACCGAGGCGATCAGTGCGCGCGATAAAGAGCGAGACTTCGGAGAAGAGTTCGCGGGTGCCGTAGGACTTGGAAACGTCGGCGATGGTGAGCATGAGAACCCGCAAATAAACGCGATCTTCCGCCATTCCGTCAATGGTGCGGTTCGCTCGTCGCAAAAGTGTCACCGGATAGGTGACATTCGATTTTAGCGCTGGAGGGTGAGGGCAATGCAGCCA
>RGAX01000309.1 GCA_009919985.1 Opitutaceae bacterium | reverse complement strand
CACTCCATTTTGATAAGCCCAAAGCTGTGGGCGTCGGTCTCGGTCTCACGTTTGCCAATGCCGTGGCGGCGGCCAATCCCGAGGTGACGATCGGATTGATTCCCTGCGCCGTCGGCGGCTCGCCGATCGACTCGTGGCAGCCCGGTTATTTTTACAACGCGACCCAAAGTCACCCGTGGGACGACGCGCTGCGACGTGCGCAACTCTCCCTCGGCGCGGGCAACCTAAAGGGCATTTTGTGGCATCAGGGCGAATCCGATTCCACCCGCGAATTTGCCGAGGGTTACGCCGCAAAACTCCAGGCATTGATCGCCCGCATGCGCTCTGCCCTCGGTGCGCCCAACATCCCTTTCATCGTTGGTCAGATGGGCCGCTTCGAAGGCAGCCCGTGGGACGACTACAAAATCCAAGTCGATCGCGCGCACCGCGAATTACCTGAGAAGATTGCGCGCGTCGCCTTCGTCAGCGCCGAGGGCCTCAAGGATAAAGGCGACAAAACCCACTTCGATACCGCGTCTTACCGCGAGTTGGGCCGCCGTTACGCCGACGCATATCTACGACTAGTCTCTTCGGCCAAATAACTTTTTTCGGAGTGCCGGGAGCGAAATTTGCGTAGTTGAAGACTTCGAACTCAGGCCAATAGACCTTTGACCACGCTCGCCGGCACGACGCCGGTGAGACGTTGATCGAGGCCTTGGGCTTTAAACGAAAGGCGCTCATGATCGATCCCCATGAGATGAAGAATCGTCGCGTGCAAATCCCGCACGTGAACCGGATCTTTTACGATGTTGTACGACATCTCGTCGGTCTCGCCGTAGACGCTGCCCGCTTTCACGCCGCCGCCCGCCATCCAGATCGTAAAACAGCGCGGATGGTGATCGCGCCCGTAGTTGGTTTCGGTGAGGGTACCTTGGCTGTAAACAGTGCGCCCAAATTCGCCGCCCCAGATGACGAGCGTGTCTTCGAGTAGACCACGTTGTTTCAAGTCTTGGACAAGGCCGTAGCAGGCTTGGTCGACATCTTTGCACTGCGAAGCGAGATCGCGCGGGAGACTGCCATGTTGGTCCCAGCCGCGGTGGAAAATTTGCACGAAGCGCACACCCCGCTCGACGAGACGGCGGGCCATAAGCGCAGAGCTAGCAAACGTGCCGCGCGTGCGGGCTTCCTCGCCGTAGAGCGCGTAGGTCGCGGCGCTTTCACCAGAAAGATCAGCGAGTTCGGGTACGCTCGTCTGCATGCGGAAAGCCATTTCGTATTGTTGCGTACGCGTCTGGATTTCGGGGTCGCCGATCTGCGCGTAGCTGCGACGATTCAGTTCGCCGAGTCCGTCCAGCATGCGGCGACGAAGCTCGCGTGGGATACCCGGCGCGTCGTTGAGATACAGCACCGGATCACCCTGCGTGCGCAGGGAAACGCCCGCGTGTTTTCCGGGTAAATAGCCGCTGCCCCATAGACGCGAGGAGATCGCCTGAACGTTGGAAAACGGACTGGAATGTTTCGCGTGAAGAACGACGAAGGATGGGAGATCGGCGTTAAGTGTGCCGAGGCCGTACGAGAGCCAGGAGCCGATCGAAGCTTTGCCGTTTTGCATTGAGCCCGTGTAAACTAGTTGGTTGGCGGGCTCGTGGTTAATGGCGTCGGTCTTCATCGAGCGAATGAAGCAGAGGTCGTTGCTCATCTTCGCGATGTTGGGCAAAAGTTCGCTGATCCACATGCCGCTCTGTCCGTGCTGGGCAAACTTAAACATCGAGGGCGCGAGCGGGAACTGAGCCTGTCCGGCAGTCATGCCAGTAAGGCGTTCGCCTTGGCCGCCGAGGTAATCTTTGAGGTCTTCCTTAAAACGATTTCTCAGCGCCGGCTTGTAGTCGAACAGATCAAGCTGCGAAGGCGCGCCGATAAGCGAAATGTAGATCGCACGCTTGGCCTTGGGTGCGATTTTCCACGGCTCGGTCATAGCCATGCGCAGCGTATCGGCGCTGGCGTCCGCCGCGAGTGCACGAGAACCGAGGAGCGAAGAAAGCGCGGCGACTCCTAGGCCCGTGGTGGTGCTGCGAAAAAATTGGCGGCGAGTGATCGCAGCGTTGTAGGCTTCAAACGTGGCCTGCCAGTCGGGAGGAAGTGGGGTCATGGTAGGAATGCGCAGGCGTTATTTAGTAAGCGATTCGTCGAGGTTCATCACCTGGCTGGCGACGAGCGTCCAGGCGGCGAGTTCAGGTGCGGGCAACCGGGTATCGACGGGGGATTCTCCG
>RGAX01000308.1 GCA_009919985.1 Opitutaceae bacterium | reverse complement strand
AGTCTTGATGATCGGCGGGCTCCCATCAAAAGGCGTCACGACCGCCTGCGAATAAACCGTGGGCGTGGTGTCGCTACCATCATAGCCGGCGACGTAAACTTTCACCACCCCGACGGCATTTTGATTACGATTAAACGACGGGAGTGTGTACGTCGCGTTGGTTCCGGTAAGCGTCCAGCCTGACCAAGCGGTGGCGGCGACCGTACCGGCGGCCATCAAATTCAAGCGGTAGATCGCTTCCTCCAACCCAGCCTCAGCCAAATTATTGGCATCGCGGGCAAAAAATGTGCGATGGGCCACCTTGAGCGCATTGCTCGACAATTTCAGATAGCTGCCCAACACCAAAGCGATCGCGGCAGCCATGAGCATTGCCACCAGTAATAAACTACCCCGTTCCCGAGAAGGGGGTAACCGTTGAGATCGTCGTTGGGCCATGGGAGTCATCAGGAAGTCGGCTTATTGCGTAAAATAAAAGTGGCGGAGATCGCGGTATCCGTTGCGGTCGCGGCGGTTTTCGCGGAACGGGAGGCCGTGATGCTAACCCGAACCCGTTTCGTCGCGAGGTCCGTGGTCGCCACATTACCATCGCGATCATAGCGGGAAAAAGTCACGGCCGCCACGCCGTTCACTAAATACACTCGGCCCACGGTGACGCTACTGCTCGCCCCGGCGACCATGAACAAGCTCTGCGTCGCGCTGGTCCAAGCATACGTAACCTGCCGCGTGCTACCGGCACTCGTCGGAATAGTCAGCGTGATATCAGCGGAGCTATTCCAGACCATCGCGCTGGCGCTCTTCAAGTCGGCGCTCAGCTGCTCGAGCCCACGCCGCGTTTGCGTACTCATCTCCGCATATTGGGTGATGCGCAGGCCACTGCGCATCAGTTGCAGATTGGTCACAAGCACGCCGGCCAGCACGAAGCCCCCCAAGAGAGCCCCCACCATAACCTCCACTAAAGTAAAGCCCAGCCGGGAGCGGTGGGACGACCTAAGCTCCATAGTAATAAGCATAGAGCCCCCCCTGAGTGTAATAGGTCGTGTAGCTGCGGGAAAGTGAGCGCCCATCGTAATTGCGCCAGGTAACGGTGAGCGTGATTTGCACCATTTGACTCGAGCGATTGGCCAGCGTCGCCAGAGTCCGCGACAAAGTGAAGCGGCTGGCGACCGCGGGATTACCCGCGAAACTCGCATCCATGGTCGGGGCATAGGCTGCGTTGCTCACGGCGGTCCAGCTGAAGAGCCGCTCTTTCTCGAGTTCACATTGCAGAATATTACTAGCGATCTCTAGATTACGCGCGGTATCGAGATGCAGGTAAGCCCGCTGCATCACGGTGATTGAAGTCGTGATCGCGAAGGCTAAAATAATCACCGCCATCGCTACTTCCGCGATCGTGAAGGCAGCGACGGCCGCGTGGGCCCCTGGGCGCGGGGCAAGGCGGCGCGCGGATGGTGGGAAAAAATTACGGCAAGCGCGCATAAATTTCTCCGCAGTAAATCAAGGTTTCGTAATTTTTAATTTCGATCAGCCCACCGAGTTGATCGGTCCGATAACACAATTGTGCCTGGCGGCGCCCCAGTACCGCGAGCGCGTGGACGACGCGAGGTGCGGCCACGGCACCTAATTCAAATAATTTAAGCTCCCCAGATTGATCCACGACAATCCCGTGTTGACCCGGTTCATTGCCGGTCAAGTACACCCCGGTCAAAGCAGCCTGGAGCGCGGCCAATTCAGCAGCGGCGACGGGGACAAAGTCCGGCCCCGGATCGGGCGGCAGAGCGGGCGCCGCCAGATAAATCATTAAGCCTAAGAGCAGGCTCGCCGCCACCCCAAGGCGGCCTAAAGCGGGCGCCCCGGCCGCGGGCCCCGCCTTGCGCGGTAATTCGAGGGGAGCGACTGCCGTTGTGATCGCCGCGGCCCGCGCGGTGAGAATACTTTGGTGCCGAGCCATGGTCGCGGTGCCATCTAATTCGGCGAGGGCCTCCTCCACTGTTAAAATCTGCGCGGGCTGATCGCGGCGGGCCACGTCGTAAAGAATCAGGTGTTTTCGCTCGGTGCGAATGCAGTAATTTGCCTGCTTCGACTGCACTCTAATTTCCGCCTCGTTGAGGGCATTTTCGATGGGATCAAGTTCGCAGAAATCAAGGAGGAGCGTGCGCAAGGCGGCGGGCCCCAGATTGCGCTGGAGGATCTGCGCGCTGGCCACAACGGACCGAGCGTCCACCGCGAGATTAACGAGCGTGAGATTATACATCGAAGCGCCTGGTTTAATCTTCGACCAG
>RGAX01000307.1 GCA_009919985.1 Opitutaceae bacterium | reverse complement strand
TGTCGGGCGCTGGGTGATGCCGCAACACGACGCGCCCTCGCTGGAGTGGATCGATTACATACCGCAGGAAACGATGTTCTGGCGGAAGAGCGCTTGGGACAAAGCCGGCGGCATCGACCCGAGCTTCCAGTTCGCCCTCGATTGGGACTTGCTCGCGCGTTTCCACCGCGCCGGTTGCGTCATCAAGCGCGTGCCGTATTTCCTCGGCTGCTTCCGCGTCCACGCGGAGCAGAAGACCAGCCAAGCGATTCACACGACCGGCGCCGAGGAAATGACGCGCATCCGCACCCGCTTCCACGGGGAAAAGCAAAATGATGGCGACACGATCAACCGGTACGCGCGATCGACTCGGTTCCGCGGCGCGATCAGCGCGCGTCTACAAGCGTTAGGCCTTCGCTGGTAAAAACCCGGCCCGCGAGGCCGGTATTTAAGCCGATTTGGGGCCGGCCGCGCGGCCCCAACAAACTCAGTGGGTTAAACCGCTATTCCCGCGCGGAAAATCTTTGGCGATAAGGGCATAAAGCGGGCTTGTTTTCTCCTCGGTATTTTTGAATTCTAGGCGCTTCATAATTTTTACGCCCGCATGATCGCACTGCTCCTCGTCCTTGGGACGTTTCTTTACCTCACATTTGTCGGCCAAGCCGTCGTCGCGCTGTTGCGACCGCGCCTCGGCGTACTCTGGAGTTGGTTCATCTCGCCCACTGTAGGCCTCGCGCTTCTTATCGTTCTCATCACTCGCCTCAACGTCTGGGGAATTCCCGTCCGCGTGGCCGGGCCTTGGCTCACGCTCGGAATGTTCGTGGCAGCGGTAGGCATCTTCATCTGGCGCCGGCCGAAATTGCCCTGGCGTCAACTCGCGCCGTTTTTCGGGATCGTCTGCGTTTATCTACTCTACGTCGGCTGGCCCGCAGTCCGCTTCGGCTTCAACTGGATATCCTACGGTAACGACGATATGGCCAACTACTGCTTGGCCGCCGAGCGCTTCCTGAACCACGGCTACTATGACCTCCCTCTGCAGACCGACCTTGAGGGC
The DNA here is from genome assembly GCA_009919985.1 of Opitutaceae bacterium. GTDB lineage: Bacteria > Verrucomicrobiota > Verrucomicrobiia > Opitutales > Opitutaceae > Tous-C4FEB. The sequence goes on along the minus strand of RGAX01000307.1, from coordinate 1,276 downwards.
CGCAACTACACGCAACATTACTGGTTCATGCACGGCCTGCAGCAGATCCGGCCGGGCTCGGAACTCGCCGTAGCTTGGGTCGCCTCTCTGACAGGACTAAAGGCGCACCAGACGTTCATGCCCACGATCCTGATGTTGAGCATGCTGCAGATTTTTGCCCTCGGAGCGGTTTCCATTTTTAAGGGTCGCTACCGCAAGGTCACGCTGGTCGCATTTTTCCTCTTCGCAACAAGCCCGCTATTCGGCCTCGGTACGCTTTACCAATTGATCGCCCAAGTCGGCGGCATCGCCATCTTGCTAGCGGCGGCATCAGTGCTGTTCGCAACGCGCCACATGACATGGCGCAAACTTGCCCTCGGCGGCCTCATCACGGGGTGCTTAGCCATTTATTACCCTGAAGTAGCCCCGTTCGTCGCACTCGGCATCGGCATCTGTGCGCTGCGGCTGCGCTATACGGATAGACCTATTTTCAACCGCTACGCGCTATTCATCGCGGGCGTCGCAGCGCTGACGTTTCTCTTAATCGCGACCAACACCTACCAATTTATCAATACGTTGGTGATGCAATCCGTGGGTTCCGCCGGTCTGGGAGCTATGGCCGAAATTAACGACCAAAGCGGCGGCCTAGTGCTCTTCCCTTGGACGCTGGTGCCCTCGTTTCTGCCGATGCTTTTCGGCCTACATGCCTTCGGTGTCGTCGGCACCGACCCATTAATCTCGTTCCTAATCGCGCTTAGTTTTGGCTTCCTGATTTTCATGGTGGTGCGGGCTTGGAAAAACGTCCGTGAGGGCGCTCCCGCTGGCTACCTCGGCGCTTTAATGTTGTTTCTTGGCTTCTACCTTTTCAACAAGGGTCAGGACTTCGGTCTCTTCAAGCTCGCGATGTTCGCCCAGCCGGTGATCACACTGTTCCTCGCGCAAGGTTTCGCGCTGTTTCTATTTGGCCCCTCGGCCAAACACCGTCGCTGGGCCGCCATCGCCCTCGTCGTATTTTTTGCCCGCACGATCTGGCCTCACGCCTACTACACCTACGCCTCCCTCGGCACCTATGGCGGTGGACTAACCGAAGTCGTGGGCGCCTCGCGCCTCGGCGTCAGTTTCACCCCGCCTAAGAACCTCAAATTCGATGCCATCGAGAGCGATATCAGTAACGTCGTTACGGCCAAGATGCTCGCCCAGTACACGCAAGGCATCGATACGCGTTTTCTCTCGCGCAGCTACATGGACAACATCGCCAACATCGCGGTGTTAAAATTCCTGCGTACACCCGATCCTG
>RGAX01000306.1 GCA_009919985.1 Opitutaceae bacterium | reverse complement strand
ACACGCCTTGAATCCCGCGGGATTGCAGAATGGTGTCGAGGCGCGGGAGGGTGACCCCTTTGCGACCGACCAGAAAGGTTTCCAATTTGAACCCGAGTTCGCTCGCGCGTTTTTGGGCGCCCTCGGTGAGCGCGGCGTGGAAGCGCGCGCCGGCCGGTGGGCGTTCGGCTTCGTCGAGATCGACGGCGGCGATGACCCCGCGAAACATCTGGTTTCGCGAGCGGCGCACCTCGGACATGACAGCGCCTACTAGAGGATTGGGTCGGTAGCCGGCGGCCTCCGCAGCGGCGCGGATGCGAGCGGCCGTGTCGGGTCGAACACACGCGGAGCCACGGAGTGCCTCCGAAACGGTGGTGCGGGAAAGTCCGAGGGCAGCGGCAAGGGTACGGACGGTGGGGGCGGTGGACATGAGCTAGGGGTCTAAAGCAGTCTGACAGACAAATAAGTGGACGCCGGGAAAAATTGAAACGTCATAATTCTTCCCCGAGACGCTTAATGGCTAACCGCTGGGGCATTGATTAAGTCGAAGGGGGGGAGTAGCGATCCATTTGCCGGTAAAAAGCATCCTGCGTGGGATTTCAGGCACTCCCGTTTCGTTGGCGTTAATCTGGGGTTATTCGAATCGCCTCTTGCGACCCTGCCTATGCCCCGTCGCGCTTCAGGGCCCGTAACCCGCTACAGCGACCAAAAATCTCGGATCGGCACGGCCCAAATCCGTTTATCTTCCATCGGCAGTACGCTCCCGCCCGTATATACCAACATCCCGCCTTGAAAATCCCTTCCGCATTGCTCGGCCAGTCGCCGTAGGCCGTGTCCGTCGGACTCGTTCACCGAGGCCGAAGACTTCACCTCTATGCCCCACGTCTTGCGCCCGATTGTCAGTACTAAATCGACCTCCACTTGGTCTTTATCGCGGTAGTGCCAGCAACGCAGATCGGGATTCGTCCAACCCGCCTGGGCGATCACCTGTTGCACGACAAAACTCTCCAGCAGATGCCCGAATCGGTCGCGCCGTAGCGCCCAATCCTCAACGCTCAGACTGCTCAATACGGCCGCCAGGCCGCTGTCTACTAGGTGGATCTTCGGCGCCTTTACTAGCCTCGTGGCTTCGTTACGGTGCCACGCGGGTAGTCGGCGCACTAAAAAAAGTTTTTCAAGAATCCCTAAATATTTATCTATAGTATCCCTTTGTAAGCCAAGGTCTTTACTTATATTAGTCACGTTGAGCAGCTCTCCTGTGCGCAACGTCAGTAACTCAAGTAAACGCGCTACCGCACCCACATCGCTTACGCGTGCGAGCTCCTGCACATCGCGCTCCATTAGCGCACGCACGTAGTTTCTATACCACAGGCGTGCTCGCTCTGGCGCTCGGCTGAGAGGCTCCGGGTAGCCACCCGCCACGATCCGAGCTGGAAGTTCTAACCCGTCTCCGCCCGTTCCGCGGATCTCGGGCCGCAGGGCCCCGGCGAGAAAGGTTTTTAAGAGGCCACCCGCGGTTCGCTCTTTTTCTGACTCAGTCAGCGGATGCAGCCCCACGATTTCCATCCGCCCGGCTAATGAATCGCCGAGTTGCGGCAGCAGCAACAGGTTCGCCGATCCCGTAAGCAGAAAATGCCCCGGCCGCCGTTTCTGGTCTACCACCAGCTTGATCGCGCGCAGTATACCTGGCGCCCGCTGCACCTCATCGATGATGGTCTGGTGGGGCAGCCCCGCCACGAACCCTGTCGGATCGTGCCGCGCCGTCGCCAACACCGCCTCATCGTCTAGGCTGATATAAGTGAACTCCGGCGCGAAGGTCTTCACCAACGTGCTCTTGCCGCATTGGCGCGGTCCCAGCAGCGCCACCACCGGTGTGTCCGTGAGCGCGGTCGCCAAGGCCGGGCGCATCGACCTTGCATAGAGTTTTTTGCAATCGTCCATTTGCTGGTTATAAGTGCGTCCAATTGCTGGTTGTCAATGCGTCTAATTGCTAGTTATCAATGCGTCTAATTGCTGGTTATCAGTGCGTCTAATTGCTGGTTATAAATTTGTATCCAATTGTAAATCAGTATTTTGTTTTGATAATTTAGTCAGGATTATCTTGTGGTATTTTCGAGTAGTTTAGCCGTCGGCATATGGCTCGCTCTACTCCAGGACTAAAATCAGGATTGTTAGCGGGCAAAGGCGCTATTTTCATCCCCATATACCTCGGGACCCTGCGTCCCCCTTTCTAACCCCACCTGCTCCAGCCGCATCTCGGCTACATTTTCCCATGCATACCTCGCTATCCCTGCGTCTTGTCTTAACCCGGCTTTTGATCGCTCTCTCGCT
>RGAX01000305.1 GCA_009919985.1 Opitutaceae bacterium | reverse complement strand
GTGGCCCCAGTGATTGAAGAGCCCAAGCCGTAAGCTCGAGGTACAGTCATTTGCAAAGCCCGCTTTTACGAGCGGGCTTTTTTGTGCCCGCGCGGTCTTCACTAGCGCAGCACCAGATGATGCCGGTCGCCGGCCACAATCGACAACGTCAAGTGCCAGGCATGGGCTGGCAGCCAATCACCGGTTTTATCCGGCCATTCCACGGCTAAGCACCAAGGTGTCTGCAGAAATTCTTCGATCAGCAATTCATCCAGTGCGGATTTTTTTTCCAAACGGTAAGCGTCCAAATGCACCAGCATGCGCTCGCTGCCTTGATAGATGGAATAAATCGCAAAAGTCGGGCTCGTCACATGCTCGCTCACGCCGAAGCCCTGCGCGAGGCCCTGCACGAAAGTTGTTTTGCCGACGCCCATATCGCCATGGAGCGCGAGCGTTGTATCTGGGGGGAGCGCGCTAGCTAATTCAGCCGCGAGGGCGCGAGTTTGCTCCGCTGACTCGGTGGTGAGACCAACTTTAAGTTTTTGGAGAATGGTCATGGCGCGTAGGATCAATCAGCGCAGATGCTCATAGCCGCGATAATCTTCGAGACGCAACGCCGCCGGGGGAAATTCCGCAGGGCGAACGAAGTGTCCAACCAGTGATAATTTTGTCTGGGGGAAACGCCGATGCCACGCGCGCGCTAACTGAGCGGCGCTGGCGCGGGCCCGCACTACGATGAGCAACTCATAATCTTCGCCGTCACTGAGGGCGTGAAAGAGTCCGCTTTTTTTGGTGCGGCTCGCGCGCTGACGAGCGGCTGGACTGATAGGAATCGCGGTTGCACACAGGGCGGGGGCGAGATCGGCGGGGGTGAGGGCGTTGAGATCTTGAGCGAGGCCGTCGCTAACATCCATCATGGCGCAAACCTCCGGTCGCTTCGCCAGCCAAGCGCCTTCGGCTAAACGCGGGGAGAAATTATAATGATGGCCCAATAAGCTGCCGCCGAGTTTTCCGGTGACGTAAATACGGTCGCCCCGTTGCGCGCCCGCACGGGTCACAACTCGCTGGCCGGTGGCCTCACCATGCAGCGTCAGGAATGCTCCAAAAAAACCAGTAGGGCCCTGCGTGATATCGCCGCCGACAATTTTTACCTGATATTTTAACGCGCAGGCGGCGAGTCCGCGGAAATCGCGGAGGGACACGCGGCCGCTCAGCAAATCCGTCATGTGGACATCGATGGTGCGGAAACCGGCGCGGGTAAAAGCGGCGGCCATTTCGGTCTGACCATTCACGCCCTGTTCGCGGAGGATGGCGATAGCGGGGCGCGGGCCTTTTTTCCCGCTCGGAGCGGGGTGGGCGGCCGCCAGTGAATCAGTGAGGGCAAACGTTAATTTGGGCGTGAGGCCGGGATCGGTGGGATCGAGGCGCAGTTGTTGTTCGGAGTCTGCGGCGGCGGGATTATCGCGCCGCCGGGCGAGAAGATGGGTGACCTCAGACCAATAGCCGCGGAGGGTGGTGAGGCTTTCGTTATAAATTTCCTGACCCGATTGCCGAATGCGCAGAGCGGAGTGTTGATTGAGCGTACCGATCCGCGAGACGCAGGCCTTGAGTCCGTGTTGGCGGAGGGTGAGGTAAACCTCGTCGCAATCTTCCGCCCGCACTTGGATCACAGCCCCGAGCTCTTCGTTAAAGAGCGCGGCGAACGGTTCGTGTAAATGGGGCAGGTCGAGATCGATGCCCACGTGGCCAGCGAAGGCCATTTCGACTAAGGTGGCTAACAGGCCGCCATCCGAACGATCGTGGTAGGCGAGAATTTTTTTCTCCCGGCCCAGTTGCTGGATGGCGTTCCAGAAATTCTTGAGATCGGCCGGGCGATCAACATCGGGCGGGGCTTCACCGGTTTGGGCGACGACTTGCGCGAGGATGGAACCGCCGAGCCGATTCTGCGAACGGCCGAGATCGATCAGGAGCAGCACCGTTTCGTTGCTCGCGCCCGCATCGTCACTGGTCCCCGCGGTGCGCAGCTGAGGAGTGAGGGAAAGGCGGATATCGGTGACGGGGGCGAAGGCAGAAATGATGAGCGAGATCGGTGCGGTGACGCGCTGGTCTTGGCCATTTTCCTGCCAAGCGGTGCTCATGCTCATGGAGTCCTTGCCGACCGGAATCGTGATGCCAAGGCCGGGGCATAGTTCGAGCCCGACCGCTTTAACGGCGGCGTAGAGATCAGCGCCATCGCCCGGGATGGCGGGAGCGGCCATCCAGTTCGCGCTCAGATTAACGCGGCCCAAATCACCGATTTGCGCCGCAGCTAAATTAGTGAGGGCTTCGCCGACGGCGAGGCGGGCGGA
>RGAX01000304.1 GCA_009919985.1 Opitutaceae bacterium | reverse complement strand
AATTTAAGGCATAGCGCAGTTGCCCTTCACGGAAAATCCACGTCGTCGGCAGCCAAGTGATAGGCAGACCGAGAAATTGCGTCATGCGCCCTTCCTCCGTGCGCGCGGCGTTGGGATGAAGTAGCAGCTCGAAATTCGATTGGGTGCCGACGCCATTTTTAGCGAGAAGCTCGCGACCGAGTTCGTTGTGCCAGCTCGTGATGAAGATGAATTTCACCTCGGCGTTGGTATCGATAAAGGTGCTCCAACCGTTTTTCGCGAGCTCAGCGCCGCAATTCGAGCACCAAGGCGCCCAGAAATGAACAACCGTGATGGCAGGGGACTTGATCGCCTCGGCAACGTGTTTTTCGATCGGTAATAGTTCCGCCGCCCAGGCCGAAAAAGTCAGAGCTACCCAAAGCAATAGATGGGAAAAAAGTTTCATCGCACGACCGATACGCAACCCAACGCAGAGTGCAATTATACGTTGTGTCATTTTCGGGATTGCGCGCGCTCACATGGACTCTGTGCTGGACCTCTTTTTCATGGATCTGCCCAACGCCGAACACGTGCTCCGCCTCACGCAGGAGCTGAACCTCAAAGTCCATCAAGTGGCCGCCACTGCGCAGCTCTTTAAAGAGGGAGCCACCGTGCCCTTCATCGCCCGCTACCGCAAAGAAGCCACCGGCGAACTCGACGAAGTCCAAATCACCACGATCCGCGACCGCCTTGAACAAATGGCCCAGGTCGACGAACGCCGCGCGTCCATCCTCGCCTCGCTTAAAGAGCGCAATCTACTGACGCCCGCCCTCGAAAAGGCGATCAACGCGGCCGATACCGTCACCACGCTTGAGGACATTTACCTGCCGTTCCGTCCGAAAAAACGTACTCGCGCCACCATCGCTAAAGAAAAAGGCCTAGAACCGCTCGCCGATCTGCTTTTCGCCCAAGAGGACTCCACCGATCCCCTAGCCGCCGCCCAAGCCTACGTCGGCCGCGAGTACACCGCCGATGACGGCAAAAACCTCAAGTCTACCATAGCCACCACGGACGAAGCCCTCGCCGGCGCCCGCGACATCATCGCGGAACGCGTCAGCGACGACAAAGACGCCCGCGCTCGGCTCCGCGTCATTTACCAGCGCGACGCCATCGTATCTTCCAAAGTGCTCTTCGGCAAAGACACCAGCGCTGAAGCCGCCAAATTCAAAGACTACTTCGAGTGGAGCGAGCCCCTCGTCAAAGCCCCCTCGCACCGCGTACTCGCGATGCGCCGCGGCGAAAAAGAAATGTTTCTTATGATGCGCGTGCAGTTGCCCGACGAAGCCACCGCGCCCGCCGAGGTCGAGCCGCTTTTCGCTAAAACTAAGAACGCCGCTTCCGCCCAAGTCCGCCTCGCCGTCCAAGACGCCTGCAAACGCCTCCTTTGTCCGGCGATGGAAACGGAGATGCGCCTCGAGTCCAAAAAACGCGCTGACGAAGCCGGTATTAAGGTCTTCGCCTCCAACCTCCGCGAGCTCCTCCTTGCCGCCCCACTCGGCCAACGCGCCGTTCTCGCCATTGACCCCGGCATCCGCACGGGCTGCAAAGTCGTCCTTTTGGATCGCCAGGGCAAACTGCTGCATAACGACGTTGTTTTCCCCGATCGCATGGAAGCAGATGCGAAGGAAAAGCTCCTTGGTTTCGTCACATTCTTCAAAGTCGAAGCCGTCGCCATCGGCAATGGCACGGGAGGCCGCGAAACCGAATCCTTCGTGCGCACCCTCGGCCTGCCGACCTCGATTCCCATCGTGATGGTCAATGAATCCGGCGCCTCCATCTATTCTGCTAGCGATGTCGCCCGCGAAGAATTTCCCGACCACGATCTCACCGTTCGCGGCGCCGTCTCCATCGGCCGCCGCCTCATGGACCCGCTTGCCGAGCTCGTGAAGCTCGACCCGAAATCCATCGGCGTCGGCCAGTATCAACACGACGTCGACCAATCCGCCCTTAAACGCTCTTTGGACGATACCGTCGTCAGCTCCGTCAACGGCGTCGGCGTCGAACTCAACACTGCCTCCAAACAACTTCTCAGCTACGTCTCCGGCCTGAACACCGCCACCGCCGCAGCTATCGTCGCCCACCGCAACGAAAACGGCCCCTTCAAATCCCGCGCTGAACTTAAATCGGTCCCGCGACTCGGTCCGAAAGCCTTCGAGCAAGCCGCCGGCTTTCTGCGGATCCGCGACGCCGCCCACCCGCTCGACGCCAGCGCCGTGCATCCCGAACGCTACAGCGTGGTTGAGAAAATGGCTGCCGATCTCGGCGTCACTGTCCCCGACCTCGTCCGCGACGGCCTGATCCGCTCCAAAATCAAACTCGAAT
>RGAX01000303.1 GCA_009919985.1 Opitutaceae bacterium | reverse complement strand
TTTACTTCTAGTCGGCGACACCGATCAGCTCCCAAGCGTCGGCGCCGGCAACGTCCTCAAAGACCTCATCGCCGTCGCCACCGCCGAGTCATCGCCCCACGCGCCGGCCGTCACGCGGCTCGCCGTCATCTACCGCCAACAAGGTCAGAGCCAGATCGTCACCACCGCCCACGCCATCAACGCCGGCGACCCGTCGCTGCCGCCCGCCGTCAACGAGGTCTCCGCCACCCAAGTCTGGGCCGACCTCACGTTCATCGTCGCCACCGACGCCGAGGATTGCGTCCGCAAAACCCTCGAGCTTGTCACCACGTTCATCCCGCAAAAATTAAAATGGCCGCATCCGATTCGCGACGTGCAGGTCCTTGCGCCGATGCACAAAGGCGTCGCCGGTGTCGGCAATTTCAACGTCCAACTCCAAGCCGCGCTCAACCCCGCCCCGCGCGGCGCCAAAGCCCTGCGCACGCCCACCGGCGAATTCCGCGCGGGCGACAAACTCATCCAGCTGCGCAACAACTACGACAAAAACCTCTTCAACGGTGACATCGGCGTCATTACGGCGATCGACGCCGAGGGCGGTACGTTCTCAGCGGATTTCGATGGCGACGTCCACACGTTTGAACGCGGCGAGTTCAACGACCTCGCCCTCGCCTACACGGTAAGTATCCACAAATCCCAAGGTTCCGAATATCCGATAGTGATCGTACCCTTGCTGAAGGCGCATTTCATGATGCTGCAGCGCAATCTGATTTACACCGCGATCACGCGTGGCCGGAAAAAAGTATTCATCGTCGGCGAACCCGCCGCCTACGCCATGGCCGTGCGTAACGCCGAATCTAAAACGCGCTCGACCCACCTCCGCGAAAAAATCACGGCCACGCACGCTCCGGCTTCCGCCCCAGCCCGAGCGCCTTAATCGTTAACCTTATACGTGCCCATGCTCCGCTCGATTTTTTGCCGCAATCTCACAATCAGTGCCACCGCTTTTTTTCTCGTGCTCGCTCGCCTCGTAGCTGCACCAGTTTTTTCCGAACTGTGGGGCGAGGCCGGCGAGAAATGGTCCGCCACGAGCCGCCTTCCCGATTTTTCCTACGCCGGCTACCATCGCGGCGAACAACCGATCCCAGAATTACCGCGCGCGACCAACGTCCATGATTTCGGCGCCCGCGGCGACGGCGTAACCGACGACCACTTCGGCCGGCGCCGTTTATCTTCCGCCGGGGCGTTACCTCGTCTCCGATTATCTCCGCCTCACTCGCAGCGGCGTCGTGCTGCGCGGTGCGGGGCGCGAGCAAAGTATCCTCTGGTTCCCTCGTGGGCTCGACGTCATCCACCCGCGCAAAGGCCGCACCAGCACCGGTTCGCCCGCGAGCGGTTACTCCTTCGACGGCGCGTTTGTCTCCATCCGAGGGGATTATCAGTCCAAATCGCTCGCCCAGATCACCGCCGTTGCCCGCCGCGGCGATCACAGCGTCGAGACCAACCGCGTCAGCGGCCTGAGCGTGGGGCAACTCGTCCTCATCGTCGTACGTGAGACGCCCGACCAAAGCCTCAAAACTTATCTCTACGACAACGACCCTGGCGACATCGCCAAGGGAAAGCCTCTCGACACCAAAATGCTCGTGCGAATCACCGCGATCACCGGCCTGCGCGTGACGTTTGATCGCCCGTTGCGTTTCGAGACCCGCGCGGCGTGGCAGCCGGAGTTGCGCGCATTTAATCCCACCCTCACCGAAGCCGGCATCGAGCACTTGGGCTTCGCCTTTCCCGGCACGAAATACCGCGGCCACTTCAAGGAAGACGGTCACAACGCCATCGAGCTGCGCAACGTTTTCAACTGCTGGGTCCGCGACGTCGCCATCCACAACGGCGATCTCGGCGTCAACCTCGTCGCCTGCCACAACACCCTCGACGGCGTCCTTCTCTCCGCCGACACCACGCGCGGCACGGTCGAGGCCGGCGTCCCCGATTGCACGGGCCACCACGCCATTCAGGTCAAAAACGCCGAGGATAATCTCATCACCAACTTCGAAGTCCGCGCTCCCTACGTCCACGATCTTACGGTCGAACACGCCTCCGGCAATGTCTTCGCCCAAGGCCGCGGCCTCGATCTCGATTTCGATCACCATAAAGATACGCCGTACGAAAATCTTTTCACCGATATCGACTGCGGGCGCGGCACGCGCATCTGGCGTTGCGGCGGCGGTGCCAGCCTCGGCCGCCAGTGCGCCGGCTGGGCTACGTTTTGGAATATCCGCGCCACGCGCCTGATTGAGCCCGCCCCCAAAACGTGGGGCCCCGGCACCATTAATTTCATCGGCTTGCGCACCAAGTTTCCCAACA
>RGAX01000302.1 GCA_009919985.1 Opitutaceae bacterium | reverse complement strand
CGCGGCCCTTGAAATAGTCGATCGCGCGCTGCGAGTCCTTGAGCTGCTTGCGGTACGCCTCGCCGGCCTTTTCCAGCACCTCCGATAGCGTGCCCTGCCGCTGGCGCTGTTCGGCCGCGCGCGCCCGCTCTTGCGGCGACAGGTCCTCTTCGGGAATCGGCATTCCATATTGGCCTGCCAGATCCTTCACCGCCTCGATGAAGCTCATGCCGGCGTGCTCCATCAGGAATCCGATCGCGTTGCCGTTCTTGCCGCAGCCAAAGCAATGGTAAAACTGCTTGGCCGCGCTGACGGTGAAGGAGGGCGACTTCTCCGCGTGGAAGGGGCAAAGGCCCATGAAATTCGCGCCGCCCTTTTTAAGCTGCACATAGCGGCCGACGATTTCCACCACGTCGGCGCGCGCGACGAGCTCCTGGATAAACGACTGCGGTATGGCCACTGCGGTATTGTCGCTGGCGTAGGCTGGGCACCGCCTTCAAGTTGCCGGTCACAACGCCCGTGCGCGGCGCTGACCCGCCGCGGCTGCGCTCAGCGCGGCGCCAGCCGGATCGCCCCGTCGAGGCGGATGACCTCGCCGTTGAGCATCTCGTTTTCGATGATGTGCTGCGCGAGTTTGGCGTAGTCTTGCGGCTTTCCAAGACGCGACGGGAATGGAACGCTTGCCGCCAGCGACTGCTGCACTTCCTTGACCGTTGCGCGCCAGGTCGCGCGCGATCGGCAGCGTCATACCGACGATGCCGCCCTTGGAGGCGCTGTACGCCGCCTGGCCAATCTGTCCGTCGTAGGCGGCCACCGACGCGGTGGAAATCAGCACGCCGCGCTCGCCGGTGGACTCGGGCTCGTTCTTGCACATCGCGTCGGCTGCCAAGCGGATCATATTGAAACTGCCCACCAAGTTGACCATCACCGTCTTGGTGAAAACGCCCAGGCTGTGCGCGCCGCTCTTGCCGACCGTCTTTTCCGCCGGTGCGATACCCGCGCAGTTCACCAGGCCCATCAGCTTGCCGAGCGCGACCGCCCTGGCAACAACGGCCTGGCCGTCGGCTTCCTGCGATACGTCGCACTGGACAAATGCGCCGCCAATTTCACGCGCAATCGCTTCGCCTTTTTCGACCTGCATGTCGGCAATGACAACGGTCGCGCCATTGGCGGCAAGCATGCGTGCCGTTCCCTCGCCCAAACCCGACGCGCCGCCGGTCACGATGAATACCTTGCCCTTGATTTCCATGTCTAGACTTCCTCTTGAATCGGTGCTGCGGGTCCGTTCGTCCTAAGCGGCAATTATCGCCCAGCGCCCCCGCTTCGCCCGCGAGCGGACTGCTACAATTGCGCTTCTGAAAAATTTTCAGGCGCGTAGCTCAGCTGGTTAGAGCACCACCTTGACATGGTGGGGGTCGATGGTTCGAGTCCATTCGCGCCTACCAAAATAGGTAGTAAATTCAAGCACTTAGCGGAAACGCTCGGTGCTTTTTTTCGTCGGTACGGATAAAGTACGGATAAGCGTCCTTTTTTTTGGGTACAAGCTCTTGGGCTGAAACGAATGTTTGTGTTCCCATTCCCAGCCGTCATGTCGGGATGAACCGCTCAGGCGACGCCGCAGCAACTGTTGTGTGCGCTTGGGGGTACACGGGGTGACTGACCGGCTACTAGCGAGGCTGTTACCTCAACGCGTCGCCCGACTTGTTGGCGAGGCTCTCGCGCAGAAGTGACAAGCCCACGCGTGTTGGTGCCGCATCCCCATTGTGCCGACTTTGCCTGCCACAGGAGAATCGGTCAAACAACACTGCGCTGAGCGGGCTCATCCCCCCACGATGGCGGGTCAAAAGGCGGGCGGCGCCAACAACCTGAAGGCAAGAAGGGCGATACAACCGTTTAAAATTCTCCGCCTATCGCGCAGCGCGTACTTCTGTGCAATGGCCTGACAAGGTGGGGAGCAACAACGATGATTCCGCGAAAATACTTCATCCTGGATGTATTTGCATACCTACCATTCCAGGGGAATCCCCTTGCAGTCGTGCTTGCGGCAAGAGGTCTTGACCCGGATCAAATGCAGATGATCGCCAACGAATTCAATAGTGCTGTCACGGCCTTTGTCACCGAATCTTTGGAGGAGAACGGCGTTGACTTCAAGGTTAAGTTGTTCACGCCAGACAGAGCCATCGCCTTTGCAAGCCAGCCGACAATAGGGGTGGCGATCCTCCTCGCCATGATCGACGACCGGGAAAAGCAGATCCCGCGAACCTTCCGCCTTCATGAGGACTTGGGCATCGTGGAATGCACGGTAGACGAATTACGGACAGAGGGCGGGCGGGCACGCTTTTTATTTCCACAGATACCCCGG
>RGAX01000301.1 GCA_009919985.1 Opitutaceae bacterium | reverse complement strand
CGGCGGGGAGGGAATCGAGGCGAGTTTAAGCGGTAGGCGCCTGCGGCCCAGCGGGTGGGGTATTGAGGCCGTGGGCTTCTTCGCTGAGGTCTTTGCGGATGGCGGGGCCATCGGCTTTTTTCGGGAGGTTGGCTGAGGAGGCGGTCGCGGTGGCGACGGCCATCGCGGTGGCGACAGGCACGACGCGGCGCAGGGTGGCGTAGTCGTGCGAACTCTGCGCGGAGGCGGCTCGGGCGCTCGCAGCGGCGGCCACGGAGGCGTGGTGATCGGCGTGTATGCCCTCATCCAGGATGGATTGGGGCACGGGCTTGAGGCCCCAGATGAGGCCAGTCCAGGAGAGCATTTTCAACCCGTAGTAGGTGGGATCTATTTCCCACCAATAGAAGCCGTTGCGCGTGCAGCTCTGAAAGCGGTGGTGGTTGTTGTGCCAGCCTTCGCCCAGGGTGATGAGGGTCAGGATGAAACTGTTGCGGGAATCGTCCTCGGTCTTGAAGCGGCGTTTACCCATGAGGTGCGCCATGGAGTTGATGCAGGCGGTACCGTGAAAAAGGAATGTGGTGCTGATGAAGAAACCCCAGACGAGCATCTGCCCGCCGGTGGTGCCGAGGCCGGGCGCGAAGTGTTCGAGGGCGATGCCGGTCCCATAAAGTCCTAGCGCGAGCACGAGTGGCACGAAAAGGTCGAAGCGGTTGAGCCAGACCAGCTCAGGGAACTTTGCGAGGTCCTTGATCTTAGTGTAATCGGTGGGGAAATTCCGCCGCGAGGTGATCCAGCCGATGTGCGACCACAGGAAGCCGTGGACGTGCGGGGAGTGTGCGTCCTCGGGGTCGTCGGAGTGCTGGTGGTGATGGCGATGATGGTAAGCCCACCACAGCGAGCCTCGTTGGGTCGCCGTCGCCGCCCACAGCGCGAGGAAAAACTGCCCGCCGCGCGAGGTGCTGTAGGTCTTGTGCGAGAAATAGCGGTGATGAATGCCCGTGACCGCAAACATGCGAATGAAGTAAAGCGCCACCGCCGTCCACACGGCAACCGGACTCCAGCCCACCCAGATCACTGCAAAACACGCGAGGTGCAGCACCACGAAGGGCATCACGCGCACGAAATCCACGCGATCGGACTCAGCCCGCATCTTATCCGCCCCGTCTGGGCAATAATCGGAATCAATCCACTGCGTTAAAGCGGTGGTGGCGCGGCTAATGAAGCCGGGGCGGTGGGCGGAGGTGGACTCGGACATAAAGATTTCCGCCAAGCGAACGTATGGGTTACGCCTTCCGCAAGCCGAGTTTCGTGGAATCTGCCTATTATTTTCGTCACACAATTGTCTTTTTTACGCCCCGCTACGCCATTTCGTGAGCTTGCCCGGCGCTTCCGGCTTGTCCCCGGCACAAACACCGTCGAAATGAGCTCCAGCCTCTTGCCTCGCTGACGGACTGCCTCAATTTGAGGCTCGTACTTATCGCCTCCTCTTTTTCCTACTTTTCTCCCCTCATTTAATCCCCTCTTATTTTTTATAACATCATGGAAAACCTATCTGGCAGCACCGGCGGCAAATGCCCATTCCCCCACCTCCACGGCACCACGGCTAAACCCACCGCCCCCATCGCCGCGCCCACTCACGCCGGCGTCCAGTCTAACCGCGACTGGTGGCCTAATCAGCTCAACCTGAAGATGCTCCACCAGAACTCCGCCCTCTCCGATCCCATGGGTGCGGACTTCGACTACGCCACCGAGTTCAAGAAGCTCGACCTGGTCGCCCTGAAAAAAGACCTCTACGCCCTCATGACCGACTCGCAAGACTGGTGGCCGGCCGACTTCGGGCACTACGGCCCGTTCTTCATCCGCATGGCCTGGCACAGCGCCGGCACCTACCGCACCGCCGACGGCCGCGGCGGCGCCGGCGCCGGTCAACAACGCTTTGCCCCCCTCAACAGCTGGCCCGATAACACCAACCTCGACAAAGCCCGCCGCCTTCTCTGGCCCCTCAAACAAAAATACGGCCAGAAAATCTCTTGGGCCGACCTCATGATCCTCGCCGGTAACTGCGCCCTCGAATCCATGGGCTTTAAAACCTTCGGCTTCGGCGGCGGCCGCGCCGACGTCTGGGAACCCGAAGAAGACGTCTACTGGGGCGCCGAATCCACCTGGCTCGGCGACAAACGCTACACCGGCGACCGCGAACTCGAAACCCCTCTCGCCGCCGTCCAGATGGGCCTCATCTACGTCAACCCCGAAGGCCCCAACGGCCAGCCCGACCCGCTCGGCTCCGCCCGCGATATCCGTGAAACCTTTGCCCGCATGGCCATGAACGACGAAGAAACCGTCGCCCTCATCGCCGGCGGCCACACCTTCGGCAAGACC
>RGAX01000031.1 GCA_009919985.1 Opitutaceae bacterium | reverse complement strand
GCTTCGCAGAACTCGTCGATGGTCGGAGAAGCTGGCAATCTCGCCTGTCCGGATGTGATCGCGCTCCACCCCTCCCGAGAAAGGCGTTCAGATAGGCCTAGCGCCTCTTCTGCGGCCTTATCCCGATCCGACGTGTGCAGTTTGACCCGCTTGGTCACCCCATCCCACCGAAGCCGGACGTAGAACTCAGGGATCTCGACAGTCTTGCCGTCCCGGTCGCGGTAGCTGTTACGGAAAAGCTTTGCTCGCCAAAAGGCGATAGTCCCCATCCCGCTACGTACTCGCCCCCGTTTCGGCGTCTTTTTTGTCTTGTCGTATACTTGACACTTTTCGAGGTTGCGGTCCGTTGCGCTATTTTGCGGTCTGTTGAGCGTTTCCATGTGATTTCTACTATGATAAAGCAGGTTTTCTGTCAACAAAACGCAGCGCATCACAACCCGGAACAACTTACAAGACTAATGACTGTTAATCACTTGGTCGTAGGTTCGACCCCTACCCGGGCAGCCACTTTGGCCCAACAACTTACGAGTTGTTGGGCTTCTTTATTTTCGTAGTGCTCCGCCAATTTTTAAGTCCTCACCTAGGTCGAAGTGGCGCCTTCGTGCCGTAGCTACGATCAAATATTGTCCGAGTCTCGCTGAAAGTTGGCGATGTTCGAGTTCACAACTTCGCGAATTTCATCCACGATTAAGGCACTGAGGTGACCTCGCCAAATTGAGCCAGTTTGTGAGACAGTCTGGAGCTTACGAGTCGATAGGGATGGCCAAACTCGATCGCAAGTGGCTGTATCGGTCGTCGGGCTACCTTACGTATTAAAAATAAGTTGAGTACTAACCGACGCACTAATCTTTGCCTTGTGATGTTTTACTCCGCCTTGGTGGGTGCGCTGCTGTTTTCCGGCGAAGAAAAACCCCATACAGATCAAAAAATTAGGGAAATCAGGCGTGAATTATTTTTAGCGTCGCCCAAGCCCGGCACTGCCGTACTGGCCAACACCTACTATACGCGCCCGACTGGTACGCAACTGATCTCGATGCACGAGTTGATGTCGCGCTCAGACACAACGGATATCGCGTTTTCCCGGTATTCGACAAACAACGGGCGCACTTGGACTGCGGGCGAGGAAATCCGCACAGAGGAGTCGCGGCCGCAGGGGAAATTGCGCCGAATGCTGCGGAGCGCCTGTGTCGATCCGCACACCGGCCGGTTCCTGCGTTTTCGTATAGAGGGAGTGCTGCCAACGGACGATCCGCTCGAGGGGATGAAACAGTGGGTCGTGTTCTACAGCGCTTCAATGGACGGCGGCCTGACGTGGTACCTCGACGAGCAGATCATCCAGAAAGGCGCGGCATTTTCGCCGACCCATCCGATGCCTGGCGTCCAAACGGGGCGAACCTGCGTCATGATCGGCGACGCGGCCTCGGGGCCATTGATCCTCGACGACGGCACGATCCTGCTCCCGGTCATCATCACACCAGCGGGGCCTGACGGGCATTATTATAACCCCGGAGGCGGCTACACCTATACGGATGCGGCCGTGCTGCACGGCCGCTGGGCAACGAATGGGCGTCACCTGGAGTGGGAACTTTCTGAATTAGTTAAGGCGGACCCAGCGCTCTCGACCCGCGGCATGGATGAGCCGGCGCTAGCGCAGCTGGCCGACGGCCGACTGTTGATGGTGCTGCGCGGATCTAATGACAAGAAGCCGACTCTGCCGAGCCGACGCTGGGTGGCTTATTCGAGCGACCGAGGTCGGACCTGGACGAAACCGGCCCCCTGGACCTACGAGGGAGGCGGAGATTTTTTTTCACCGTCTTCATGCTCACAACTTCTCACTCACTCCTCGGGACGAATCTTCTGGCTAGGCAACATAACGGAGCACAATCCGTCGGGTAATCGCCCGCGCTATCCCTTTGTCGTGGGCGAAGTCGACCGGCAAACCGGCCTGCTTCGGCAAGAGTCGGTGCGGATCGTCGATGATCGGAGACCCGACGACAGCACGGACCTGTCTTTATCCAATTTCACCTGCCGAGAGGACCGAGCCAACGGTGAAATCCTGCTGCATATGAGCCGCCTTTTTCAAAATTCCAAAGGTGAAATGCGAGATTGGACGTCGGACGCATACGTCTACCACATCCCCATTTTCCCTGAGTGAATATTCGAGTTGCGCGGTAAAGGAGTGCGCGCACACTCCGCCCTACCCCAAGTTATCCCATGAATGCTCCCATTTCCGCTCTGCTGGATCGTAAGGGATCTCTCGTTCATGCGATCGCGGCTACCCTGAGCGTCTGTGATGCCGTGGCGGAAATGAACCGGTTGCGCATCGGGGCCATCGTGATTCTCGACGGGGAGAAACTTGCTGGAATTTTTACGGAGCGCGACGTGCTTCGGCGCATCGTCGGCGACGGGGTCGATCCGCGGACGACCTGCGTCATGGACGTAGCGACGAAGAATGTGCTGACGGTTAACCCCACTGCGACAATCGCAGAGGTCGCGTCGCTTTTCACTGAGAAGCGCTGCCGCCATCTGCCCGTGGTGAACGAAGGCCGGCTCGTCGGGCTGATCTCGATCGGCGACATTTCACGCTGGGTGGCCGACGCGAATCGCGCGGAAGCCGAGCATTTAAAGAACTACATCACGGGTGGTTTCCCGTCGTAATCGTCGCGGAGGTCGGGTGCCTTTGCGGGCGGATTTAACGCCGGTGTTTGACGGTGATAGAGATAAACAGCGTTCATTAGGTGATCGTTTCCGCCGTACACAACGGCGGCTGGAAGCAAGCGAGTACGATGCGGCCTCCGGGGCAATGTTCGCGGAGTTGGTTCTAGCGGTGCACCAGTTCAATCTGCTCGCGCAGGAAAAAAATTTCCACAAAAGGGCCCGCCGCGAACTAAGCGTTTTGTTGCTGCTTAGAACGCGGTCACACGGAGAAAAGCCCGGCGCGGCGCGGGTGCCGCACTTTTTTGCCCTAGGTTCGCGTGAGCTGCCAGAAAGCTGGATTAGCCTTCTTTCATCTGATGATCGACGACCTCGGCGTCTTTATCATCTACAGGAATACGCATGCTGTAAAAACTGCGGTAGACGAAAATTAGTCCCACGATGAAGATAGCAGTGCCGAGCGTGTGTTTTAAACTGGGCTCCATTTTTACAGCGATCTCGACGGCGAGTAGGCCGAAGAGTGTGGTGAATTTGATTACAGGATTCAGCGAGACGGACGAGGTGTCTTTAAATGGATCGCCGACGGTGTCGCCGACGACGGTGGCAGCGTGAAGGGGCGTGTTCTTCATCTTGAGCTCTACTTCGACAATTTTCTTAGCATTGTCCCAGGCACCGCCGGCATTGGCCATGAAGATGGCTTGGTAGAGACCGAAGAAGGCCATACCGATGAGGTAGCCGATGAAGAAAAACGGGTCGAAGAACGCCAACGATAGGCTGAAGCAAAAAATTACGATGAAGATGTTCACCATGCCTCGTTGGGCGTACTGGGTGCAGATACGCACAACTTCTTTTGAGGCTTCGGTCGAGGCCGTGGCGGCATCGAGTTTCATATTATCTTTGATGTAGACGACGGCGCGGTAAGCGCCGGTGACGACGGCCTGAGTGCTCGCGCCGGTGAACCAATAGATTACGGCGCCGCCCATGAGCAGGCCCATGATCGCCTCCGGATGGACTAGCGAAAGTTTCTCGATGGTGTCGGGGTAAATGCCTTTTAGCATCATGATGATGCCGAAGACCATAGTGGTGGCGCCGACGACGGCGGTGCCGATGAGGACGGGTTTAGCGGTGGCTTTAAAGGTGTTGCCGGCGCCGTCTGCTTTTTCGAGTTGATGTTTGGCGCGCGCGAAGTCGGGGGTGAAACCGAAGTCTCGTTTAATTTCTTCGACGATGCCGGGCTTTGTCTCGATCTGGGAAAGTTCGTAGACAGATTGGGCGTTGTCGGTGACAGGGCCAAAGGAATCAACGGCGATGGTGACCGGGCCCATGCCAAGGAAACCGAAAGCGACTAAGCCGAAGGCGAAGATGGGGGCGGCGAATCGGAATTCGGCGGGCATCATGGCCTGTAGGGCAGCGCTTTGTGAAAAATAATACGCGCCAAACATCAGGGCGAGAATACACAGACCGGTCCAGAATGCGGAGAAGTTACCAGCAACCAGACCGCTCAGGATGTTGAGCGAAGCGCCGCCTTGGCGCGACGAAGTGACGACTTCTTTGACGTGGCGGCTTTCGGTGGAAGTGAAAGCTTTAGTGAATTCTGGGATGAGTGCTCCGGCGATGGTTCCAAGGGAGATAATCGTCGAAAGTACCCACCAGAGATCGGCGTGGCCCGCCATTTCATGCAGTAAGACGTAGCTCGCTGCGTAAGTGACAAGGATCGAGACGAGTGAGGTTAACCAGACCAGGTTGGTGAGCGGTTGCTCGAGATTAAAATCTTTGGAGCCGCCGTAGAGCAGGGTGTTGATGGCATCGTTTGCGAGGTAGCTAACGAGCGAGGTAAGCACCATTAAAATGCGCATAGCGAAGAGCCAGACAATGAGAGTGCCGCAAAGGGCCGGGGCGGCGGCGAGCGCGAGAGCGAGAAAGGCGATGAGGGCGACGCCGGTGACTCCGTAGGTTTCAAAACCATCGGCGGTGGGTCCAACGGAATCGCCGGCGTTGTCGCCGGTGCAATCGGCGATCACGCCGGGGTTGCGAGGGTCGTCTTCGGGGAGGTTAAAGACGATCTTCATGAGATCGGCACCGATATCAGCGATTTTGGTGAAGATACCGCCACAGATGCGCAGAGCGGAGGCGCCGAGCGATTCACCAATGGCAAAGCCGATGAAGCACGGGCCGGCGAGGCTGCTGGGGAGGAACTGCAAGATGCAGATCATGAAAAAAAGTTCCGTGGCGACGAGGAGCAGACCGACGCTCATGCCTGATTTTAATGGGATACAAAGGGTGGCCAGAGGGTTGCCTTGAAGGGCCGAAAAGGCGGCGCGGGAATTGGCGACGGTGTTGATTCGGATGCCAAACCAGGCGACGCCGTAGCTGCCTAAAATACCTAGAATCGATGACAATAAAATCATCACAACGTGTCCGGGTGAATTAGCCGAGAGCACGCCAAAATAATAGGTCATGCAGATGGCGATCAGGACCCAGAGTAGAGCAAGAAATTTGCCCTGTTGCCAGAGGTAGGTTTTGCACGTTTCCCAAATAATTTGGGATACAGCGGCCATGGACGGGTGGACGGGCAGGTTTTTGGTCTGCACGTATTGGAGCCAGCCATACAAAACGCCGGCCACGCACACGCATAGGCCGACCATGAGTACTGTTGTGCCGGAGAGCGTGCCGCCGAGGAAGGAGACAGAACTAAGATCGGGGATCTTGATGTCAGCTTCGCTCGCTCGAGCCAGTCTGGGGGTGAATAAAACTCCGAGGGCAGCCCATGCAGCGGCGCCCGAGTGACGATTTTGGGGTAGGGACATAAAGGGGTTTTCTGAAAAACGAGCGGGGCTTAACTAACCTGAGGGTGCCCGTTACCCGTTGGTTCGCGAGTATTATCCGACCCTGCGGCGATCCCCGAAATCTGCGCCACTTGTAATGTTATTCAGCGGGCTTAAAGTGCACTTATACAATTATTAAATAGTTATTTACAATAGTCTTAACAGAACCAGCACTTGTTATTGCGCAGTCCGGTTCATTTGGAGCCTTGGCCAAGGACATGGATCGTGTTTTCTAAGGTTCCGGTCACCGGAGTACCATCGGCTCCTTTCAAATTGTATTGAATCTCCATCTGCTGCACGGGCGCGATCTCCGGCAGAGTTAGGGATAACTTCATCCGGTCCTCTCCAAGGCTGACCCCGGTAATTTTCAGCTCCTTCACGTCCTGACGCGCGGACCCGTATTTTTCGCTGCGCGTGAGCGACCAGGTCGTGACCTTGAAGTTCGCGAGATTCGGCGCGCTCTTCGCATCCAGTGGATCGGAGAACGTCAGATCGATGCCACGTAGGTGCGCGTTCAAGGCGATCGGTGCATACGCCGGCTTACCGGTGGCGCGAATCCGGTAGAAACCGCCGGGTTGGTCCAACTTATTGGTGGCCCAAGCGGACATTCCGCAGACGTAGAGATCGCCGTTCTGCGGGTTGAATCGCCCGCGCATAATACCGGTGGGCAGATCGGGGATGGTGAGTGCGCAGATGCCTCCCTGCACGGTCTGTCCGATGCGCTCGTACGGCACGATCTCGATGCGACCGGTGCCGTAGGACAGATTGATGAGTTTGCCGTTCAATGCTCCCCAAGACTTACTGTCGACCCAAAGCAGTTCCGCCGGCGAACGGTCAAAGCGCTTGTCCACCCACGTCAGAGGCTGCTCCATCGCGGAATCGGCGCTGTTCGCAGGCGCGCCGTAGCCCCACATATTGCCAAAGAAGCGGACCTTGCCGGGCTCAATCCAGTTAACCCGATTCATCGGGGTCCAGTATCCCTCTTGGTCGGTCACCACAAAACTGCCGTCGGGGTTTAGGCACACCCCGTTGGCCGCGCGGAAACCGGTGGCGAGAATCTCGGTCGTTACGCCATCGGCGCTGACCTTAAGCAGAGTGCCATGCTGCGGCACGAGAGCGTTCCGATTGTGCCGGGCGCTCTTCGCGTAGTAGAGATTACCCTGCTTGTCCGCCTGCAGCCCCATGGCGAATTCGTGGAAGTGCTCCGTAACTTGGTGGTCGTTGTTAAACGACTCGTAAAAGTCGGTTTCGCCGTCGCCGTTCAAGTCGCGTAACCGGACAATCTGATCCCGGCAGCAGACCATGATCTCGCCGTTGACGACCTTGAGGCCCGCCGGCTGAAACAGCCCGGAGGCAATCCTCCGCCATGTGATGGTGGCTTGGTCGCCCCCGATACCATCGACGCGGAACACATCACCATCCCAGGTGCAGATCACCACCGCATCTGCACCAGGTACAAAATCAAATCCGCTGGTGCGCATCCAACTCTTCCAGGGATTGGCCAGACGCGACGGCAGCGAGAAACTGTCCACCGCGTACGTACCTGTTTTTTCCCCGCGAATCACGAGCGTCTCGAGCGGCGTCGTCCATCGAGCTGGACCCCCGCGAGTAAAGGGCTGGAGATCGAGCGGCGTCCGCGGCGCCGCTTGCGCGGTGCCGGTGTTGCTACTATAAACAATCGCTAGATTTAACGGTGTCGCCGCGGCGGGAATGCGGATTACTTCGAAGCCGTTCTCCGTCCCGCACTGCAATCCCGCCCCACCGGCCAGCGTGAATTTCACACCGGCATTGGCCACCCGCAGGGCCAGGTCACGCGAGGATTTCCCGAGGTTAAGGGTCCGCACGACCGCTTTCGAGTCGGCCGATTCGAGATCGTAGCTTTCTAGGACGGAGGCTTCGCCCACGGTGTAGGAAACCACGGTGCGCGCACCGAAGCGATAGAGTCCGCGGTAATGTCCCCACTGCCGGGGCAGCGGTCCATACGGCCGGCCGTCCAAGCCCCGGATCCGTGGATCGGTAAAGTCTCCGGTGGCCGGATTCGCCCAGCCGGGAACATCGGATGTTTCGACCACGAGATCGCCAATCGTGCGCGGGCGCACGACATGCAGGCCATCGAAGTTGATGCCATGCCAGTCAATGAATCCCTCGCCCGTCCAGACCCCAGCCACGCGCAAGGTGTCGTGTTCGAAGGCCAGCCAAGCGCGGCCACGGGCAACGCCGCCATCACCCTCACCGGTTCCATCGAGGCGCACCGCGATGGCCTTGTAGGCGAGGTTGGCGTCGGGTGCCACATAGTCCGGCAGGCTACCGACCGGCGGCTTCGTCGCGCGTTTCGCGGCGTCCGTCAGCTCAAAGGTGCCGATCAGAAAATCGCCATAATCCATCTCCCGCCACGGCTCGCGTTTCACCGCCGGGGGCCCTTTGCTAGTGCCCTTCGGCAGCTTGGCCAGATATTCCGGGCTCACTTCAAACAGCTGCCCGGGGTTGTGTGGGCGGAGAAAATTTTCCCGGATGTAATTGATGACGTCGTATTTTTCCTGAGGCACGAGCTGCATCTGTGGCGCCATCTGCCGCCAGCCCTGCGTCACCGTCTGGTACATCGCATAGGGGTCGTTGCCGTGCTGGAAAACCCCTTCGCCAAAACGCAGTGAGGTGGGAATGGAGCCGGGAACATTCAGATCACCGTGGCAATTCTGGCAGACCTGCTGATAGATCTCCCGGCCTCGGTTGAGCGACGCGCCCCGTCCCCCGCCCCAACCGCCGATCAATCCTGCGTGATCGATCTCTTGCTCGTAGGCTGGTAGCGCCGATTTTGGCAGCAGCGGCCCATCGGGCAGTAAATTGGACCCTGGCTGGGCCAACAGAATAAAGTCAGCGGC
This sequence comes from Opitutaceae bacterium, assembly GCA_009919985.1. Taxonomy (GTDB): domain Bacteria; phylum Verrucomicrobiota; class Verrucomicrobiia; order Opitutales; family Opitutaceae; genus Tous-C4FEB. The sequence goes on along the minus strand of RGAX01000031.1, from coordinate 11,020 downwards.
GAGAAAAAAACAACCGGCGAGTGGTAGTGCAAATTTCATTACATGAATTTATTCGTCCTGCGCTCACGCCACCTAGCACCACTCGGAGCGCTGATGACCACTGATGCGTACGGAATAAAGGCTGAGGCGATTGCGTGAGACAAAAACGCCTCGTGCAGGGACGCTCGGGGGAACTTCGAATCGAAGAAAGCACTCACAAAGTTGAAGCGGGGCCAAGTCTTCCGAGGGAGGCAATGTGGGGATGGAGGTCAGGACTGCCATCCCCAGTGAGCTTACTGCCGAAGGGTCACTCCAAACAGCATTTGGGGCGTGTTGAAGCCTTGGCCGAGCGGGAGACCGCCTCGGTAGACGCGGGTAAAATAAGCTTCGTTGAACACATTGTTCACATCCAAGTACATCTCGTAGCGCCGGGAGAACTTGTAGGCGGTTCTGAGGTCGATCGTCGGCCAGGGCTCCGTGTACTGTAGGAGGGATCCGTTGGCGTTGTAAGAGCTGAGGAAACGACCCCGGTAGCCCATATTTACTCGCACCGTCACTCCGTTTCGAATGAAGGTGACGCCGATGTTGGCGTTCGTCGGTACGAAGCCCGCGAGTTCCTTGGTCGGCGCCGTGGACAGCGTGTTGTTGTTGGTTAGGCTGATGGCGCCACCTGAGCCGTAATAGCCTTCAGCCTGCAGCCTGGTATAATTGGCAAACAGACCAAAGCCGCTCCAGAATCCTGGCAGAAAGGTGAACTGCTGGGTGTAGCTTAGTTCAAAGCCGCGCACCCGGGCGGAGCCTCCGTTGTACTGGGTGGTGACGTTGTACCCCGCATACTGACCACCGTAGCCGTTACCCACACCATCGGCGACGTAGATACCGCCGGAGGTGAAGATGAAGTTCTTCATGTCCTTCTGGAATACCCCTGCCGAGACCAAGCCCGCAGGCTCGAAATAATATTCCGCCGACAGATCGTAATTGTCGGCCGTTTGCGGCTTCAGCTTAGGATTACTGATCGAAATTGTGCGCGCTACGTCGTTGACGCTCGTCGACGGGATCAGGGTTCCAATGCCCGGCCGACCAATGTTCGTCGCATAGCTGAGCCGAGTCACCATGCCTTTAAACGGCGCATACTTGAAATGAAGCCCGGGCAGGACATTGCGGTAGGTGCCCAGCACCGTCTGCCGGCCGCTGTATTCCGCTGTAGTGCGGCGAGCCTGTTCCGTATCAGTCACCGTACCGATCCAGGCTGCCCTTAGCGCCGCCTCGGCAGGCGAGACATACTGCAGGGATCCCTTCGCCTTGACGTCCGTGGTCTCAAACCGCACTCCGCCAAGGATATTCAGCTTTCCGAGCGTGATATCGCTTTGGATGTACGAGCCGTTGATGTCTTCGTTAAAGATCTGGTTGCCGGTCAGCGGCAGACGGGTGTTGGCCTCAACGTTATCTTGGAACCACTCTGGGTGTGCGCGACGGGTTTCCATGGCCAGTTCGTTATCGCGGCCCGGCGAAAGCGGAAATGGGAAGTGGGGATACTGCGCCATCTTGCCGTACTGGGTCAGATTGGCCTGGCCAAAGAGCAGCAGGTTATCGTCATTAATGCCCGTGGCGGGATTTATGCCTGCAACTCGGTCAGCCCCGACGTAGGTGGTGGCAAACGACTTGTTCTCCAGCTTACGCTGCTGGTTGCGCTGACGCATCCCCACCTTAAGCGAAGTGGGCAATGCGGTGTCGAACTTTCTGGTCACGTTGAAGGAGGCCCCGAGGTAGTCGTCCCAACCGTTGGTCGTGTTGTGGTTATAGCCCGTGCTAAGGTAGCTGCTGAGTTTGGTCAGATCCGCTCCCGCGGTCTGCGTAAACCGAGGATAAAACCGGTCGATCGGGTCGTCCACCGTGCGCAGGGTGAACCCGATGTTGCGCGCTTGTAGGTTCATGGCGCGATTGCCCGGGTAGTCGGTTTTGGAGAGCGAGCGAAATGCATCGTAGTCCACGTTCCATTTGTTGAAGCGGTGGACGCCACCCACCGAAAAGTTGCCGGTGGTGGAATCTAAGTAGAGCAGGCCGGGATTAATCGTCAGCGTACTAGTGACAAGCGGGCGCACCTCGGTGAAATTATTAGTATACCCGGGAACGATGCCGCCAGTCCCAGTGAGCTGCCCATCGGCTCCTACGGCGGCGACCTCCTGATTGCTCGCCCACGCCGCGCGATAGCTCAGCTCGCGCTCGATATGTTTATTGAACTGGGCGTTGATGAAAAACCGACTCTGGTCGTTCAATTTATAATCCAGCTTGAGCGAAATACCCGAGCGAACCCGCTCCATGCGGAAGTCGCGGTAGCTGAAGCCATAAAGGTAGCGGGCATGCGTCACGTCTGCGGGCAGGGACTCGCGGCTCAAGGCCAGGTCGTCCTGGTACGAACCGTGCGGCCGGTAGGCGGCATTAAGGCTGATGCCGAGCTTGCCGCCGAAAACTTCGGAATACGCTAAGGAATAGTCGCGCTTTGGTTCACCCTCGCGCTTGTCAAAAGGGCGCCATTGGCCACCGATCGACCCCGTGATTCGCCGTTGCGGGCTGCTATCGAAGGCGCTCTTACTCACCATATTCACGGCACCAGCGATCGAGTCACCGTCCATGTCGGGAGTCGGCGATTTGACCACCTCGATTCGTTCAAACGAGTCCGAACTGACCATTTGGAATGAATAGGAGCGGCCAGAGCCGGCAAAAGCCGCGTCGGCGACCCGGTTGCCATCCATGGTCACCGTGCCCAGGTTCTGGCTCAGGCCGCGGATTTGCACATAGCGGGTGTCACCCTCGAAGCCGGTGGTGTTCACTCCGGGGAGCCGGGCGACGAGGTCAGCCGGATTGCCGCCGATGCTGCCGAACGCATCCGTGGAAATAATATTTTTTACGCCGTTCGACACCTTCTGCAGCGCGATCGCCTGGGCCAAGCCTTCGCGCTCACCAGCCACGCTGAACTTTTCCATCGTGTATATCGCCGCAGTCAGACCGATGTTGCGATGGTTCGGCGCGCCCGCGGCGACGGCCATGGGGACCTCCACCGTGTCTAGGCCGGTGTATGACGCTACTAGGGTCAGGTCCCCGAGCGCGATCTCGTTGAAGCGATAAACGCCCTGGCTATCCGTGATCGCCTCTTGAGTGGTGCTCTTGATGGCCACGCGGGCGCCCTGTAGCGTACGGCCGGTGGCCAAATTGGTGACCGTGCCGGACAGGCTGACCTGGCCGGAGACCGGTTGCACCAGCGCGCCGAAGCACAAAAGAACAAGCGCTGAGGGCCACTTTATAAGATAGCTGCGCAGACGATGGCAGAAACAAACGATGAGACTGTTCATAATAGGTGGGGTAATCGCTCTCACCATTCGCTGGGGGGGGTAGTAGATGGCAGTCGAAGACAATGCTCCCGGAGCGGCAGGGGTATACCGATTCCTTCGAATGACAGAGGGGTATATCAATATACTCGCCGCGCGTAATTCGCACAACAATCACTTTGCGGCGCTAAAAGTCTCTTTTTGCGCTCGCAGATTATCTAACGAAGCTAAATCGTCACAACATCCCCACCAAGCGCACAGTCCTGCTCGCGCTCACCGACACGCATCATGGATACCTCAAGGGCGTCGGCCGCTATGCGCGTGAGCACCACTGGCATATTGTGGCCGACATGATCTATACCGCCAAGATTCCCATCGGCTGGCGCGGCGACGGCATCATCTCCTACATCGGCTATCGGGACGACCTAGCGGCGTTCATTGCCAAGTCGGAGCTGCCAGCAGTCGAGATTTCGAATGTGCGCAGCGACATCCAGCTACCTCGGGTGGAGGGTGACAGCGATGAGATAGGTCGACTCGCCGCCGAACATTTTTTGGAACGCCGCTACCGCCATTTCGCGTGGGCGCCGATGACGGATGATGCCCTCAACGCCGAGCGCTGCGCCGGTTTCAGCAAGTGGCTCGACCGCGCCGGCTTCAGCTGCCATATGCTTCCGCCCCTAGACACGCGCTACAGGGACCCCAAAGAGCGGGACTGTGCCGCGCAGCGCAAGCTGATGGTCCAAACCTTAATCGGGTTGCCCAAACCTCTCGCCGTCTTCTGCTACAACGACTGCGTGGCTGCGGATGTGATCGACGCGTGTGATGATGCCTCCCTACTCGTGCCCGAGGCCGTCGCGGTGCTGGGGATCGACAACGATGCGCCGATTTGCGAATCAATTCTAGTTCCGCTCTCGAGCGTGTGCCATGATCTCGAGGGCATGGCCTATCAGGCCGCAGCGTTGCTCGACCGCCTGATGTCCGGGCGCAAGCCCCCGAAAAAGATGCTACGCGTGCCTCCTCTAGGGCTGGTCACCCGCCGTAGCACCGACATTCTCGCCGTGGGCAACCTTCAAGTGGCCCGCGCTCTGCGCTGCATCCATGACAACTACGCTAAACCGCTTCTGGGGGTGGACGACATCGTGTTGGCCACGAATCTCTCCCGTCGTGCCTTGGAAAAGGCGTTTCGCCACGAGCTGAGTCGCAGCCTCAACGAGGAGGTGGTCCGAGTTCGACTGGAGCAGGCCAAGAATCTCCTTACCACAACGGAACTCAGCGTCGGGGAAATTTCCAGCGCCGCGGGGTTTTCGCAGCCCAATCATCTTTTCCGCACTTTCCGCCGGTTCCTCGGCTGCAGCCCGAGGGTTTACCGAGCAAGGCAACGGGCTAAGAGCTGAAGCAAAAACCGATAAACCGAGCCTACTTTTGGTCGGGTGGGAGTTGGTGTGCGTGGATCGCCGACGAAGACATCAGCAACCATAGCAACCATCTTTAATCCCACGAACGCTCGCCCAAAAACTGATTTCAACACCGGATCACCGATGGCACGCTGGCCTTTTCAACCTGCGATGATATCTGAGCCATGTCGCGACCTGCATGGGTCGCCCTGAGGCGCGTGAAAAGACCTTTCCTGAACTCAAATCGCCCGCATGTTTGAAGGATGGCCACGAATACGATGAAAAAACGCCCCAACCTACTTCTGTTTTCAAAGCTACTGGTGATGACTAGCTCCCTTCTCACCCTACGTGCCGCGGTCGACTTTGATGTGGTGGTCTACGGCGGCACCGCGGGCGGGGTGATGACGGCGATCGCCGCCGCTCGCAACGGCGCACGCACCGTCTTACTTGAGCCGCGCGCACAAATCGGCGGCATGGTCGCGGGCGGACTTTCCGGCACCGACGTGGGTAAACGCGAAGTCATAGGGGGTCTCGCGTTGGAATTTTATTTTCGAGCGGGACGCGCTTACGGGCTCGAACGTCACCAGCAAGAAATCGCCTGGATGCCAGAGCCCAAAGTGGCGGCAGCACTTTTCCGCTCGATGCTACAGGAAGCCGGCGTGACTTTGCTGGAACACCACCGCTTGCAGGAAAAAACCGGCGTACACAAAACCGGTTCGCGCATCACGGAACTCGTGATGGAAAACGGCGCCACCATCAAAGGTCGAGTCTTTGCCGATGCCTCCTATGAAGGCGACCTCATGGCCCAAGCCGGCGTGAGTTATACGTACGGCCGTGAGAGCTCGGCGCAGTATAGCGAGTCCTTGGCCGGCGTCCGCGCCTTCACCCCGAGCCACCAATTCTCGATCGACCTGCCCGCGCGCGATGAAAACGACCGCGTTTATCCCGAAATTTCGACGACCCCGCGCGGTCAACCCGGATCCGGCGATCGCCGGATTCAAGCGTACAACTTCCGTGTCGTCGCCACGCAAGATCCGGCCAACCGCCTTCCATGGGCTCAACCGGCCGGCTATGACCCTAAGCGTTACGCCCTACTCGCCCGCTACCTGCAGGCGATGACCTCTTACTTAAGGCGCCCGTTGCAACTCAATGAAATCAGCCTACTGCGCGTCATCCCCAACAGCAAAGTTGATCTCAATAACCGCGGCGCCTTCTCCACCGACTACATTGGTGGCAGCTACGGTTATCCCGAAGGCTCCTACGCCGAACGCGAGCGCATCTGGGCCGATCACGCCGGCTACCAACAAGGTTTTTATTATTTCCTCGCGACCGATCCGCGCGTGCCTGCCCCGCTCCAAGCCGAGATCAACCAGTACGGTCTAGCCAAAGATGAATTTCCCCACAACGACCACTGGCCCGACCAACTCTACATCCGCGAAGGTCGCCGCATGATCGGCGTTTTCGTTGCGACCCAAAAAGACCTCCAGACCGACCGGGCCAAAGACGACGCCATCGGCATGGGCAGCTACAACTCCGATTCGCACAACGTCCAACGCTTCATCAACGACCAAGGCTTCGTCGAAAACGAAGGCGACGTCCAAGTACCCGTGCAGCCGTATCAGATTCCCTTTCGCATTCTACTGCCCCAAAAAAACGAAAGCACCAATCTGTTGGTACCCGTCTGCTTTTCAGCCAGCCACATCGCCTATTCGAGCCTTAGGATGGAACCCCAATACATGATTCTAGGTCACGCCGCTGGCGTCGCCGCCGCCGCGGCCGCTCGCGCGGACATTGATGTACAAGCCACCAACGTGGCCGCCTTACAACAGCAACTCCAACGCGAGGCTGCGATCTTCGAACGCGGACTCACCTTTCAAGAAACCGCGCTCAACCTCATCCGCGCACGCTATCGCGCCCCGACCCCGACCGGCCCGAGAGGCTACGAGCGGATCGCGCCAAAATAACCGCTGGAGCGCCCCACCCCTCAACCCACCGACGACACAACTGCTCGCTGTCCCCGTTCAACGGCTCGCGCTTAGGCCCCTGATGCAGACGTGAAAAACCATACTTAACTAGCGCGCATGTTTTTTAATTCAATTTTACTCGCGCGCGACAGAAAGCCTCGCACTTCGCATAAATCTCCTGCGCCGAAGACAACATCAGCGACTCCACGCCAAGCCCGAGTAGCAAAGGCACCAACACCGGATCATCGGCCATTTCACCACCCCCACTAAAGGGGACTTTCGCGCTGAAATTTAGCAGCATCTAGCTTGACGTTATCATGATGACGCTATCAGTTATCATTTATGAGAACAATCGTCGACCTAACCGGGGAGCAATTGGGAGCGCTCGCTCGCTTGTGTTCGGAGCAAAAGATTTCACGCGCGGAAGCCGTGCGCCGCGCCGTCGACCGTTTGACGGGCGAAAGTGCTGCGGCGGCGAAGGACATTGGATTCGGGCTGTGGAAGCACAAGCGCCTCAACAGCCGCAAACACGTTGACTGGCTTCGTACCGAATGGGGTGCCCAATGAGGGCGATCATCGATAGCGATGTGCTGATTGATTATCTCCAAGGATTGAACGAGGCAAAGTTGGAGTTGGATCGGTATCCGAAGCGAGAGATGAGCATCGTCTCATGGATGGAGATAATGGCGGGAGCGGATTCACCGGAGGAAGAGAAAGCCTGCCAAGGTTTCTTGAATAGTTTCACCATCCATCACCTTTCGATGGAGGTCGCGAGGGAAGCCGTTAAGATCCGAAAAGAATTCCGGATTCGACTGCCCGACGCCGTTGTATGGGCTACGGCGCAGAGCCAAGGCTGTTTGCTGGTGACCAGAAACACTAAGGATTTTCCTAGAGAAGAGCCGGGGATTCGCATCCCCTACGGAGTTTAGGCCGGGCTCGCTGGCCTGCGTAGGGTTGGGCGTGTCGTGACCCGCCCGACGCAACGTCAGGTGCGGCCATTGGTTCGAGAGGAATGCAATCCCATGCTAGCGAAAATGCAGCAGGCGACTCGCCGTAGCCTACGGCGCTTAGTGTTCAATCCAATTTCACTCGCGCACGACAGAACGCCTCGCACTTCACATAAATCTCCTGCGCCGAGGACAACATCAACGCCTCCGCTGCCAACTCGCGCGCATCCGCCATCGTCATCGCCCGCAGCAAATATTTCACCGCCGGTAATAACGGCGGCGTCATACTCAACGCATCCACGCCAAGTCCGAGCAATAACGGCACCAACACCGGATCGCCGGCCATTTCACCGCAGACGCTGACAGGGACTTTCGCGCGATGCGCCTCATCGACCACGTGTTTGAGGGTGCGAATCACCGCCGGGTGCGTAGGCTCGTAAAGGTGAGCGATTCGATCATTCCCGCGGTCGATCGCCAACAAGTACTGGATCAAGTCGTTGGTCCCGATGCTGAAAAAATCACAGCTACGTGCTAACAGATCAGTCGTCACGGCGGCACTCGGGATCTCAATCATCGCACCGACGTCCATATCGGCATCAAACGCTTGTCCGCGCGCCCGCAACTCGACCTTGCATTCCTCAAGGATTACGTTGGCTCGGGCTAATTCATCCGCGCCGCTGATCATTGGATACATTAGACGTACGCGACCGTGCGCACTCGCCATCAAAATAGCGCGGAGCTGATCTTTGAAAATCGCCGTATGCTCCATGCAAAACCGAATCGCCCGGAAGCCCATGAAAGGGTTTGCTTCCTTAGGAAATAGATCGGGATTCCCCGCCAGCGGCTTATCTCCGCCGAGGTCTAGCGTGCGAATCACCACGGGCAGCGGCGCCATGCCTTCAGCGAGGGCCTTGTAAGCAACGAATTGCTCCTGCTCAGTCGGTATCCGCGCCGAGTTTAGATAAAGATATTCGGTGCGAAACAACCCTACGCCTTGCGCAAAGTATTCCTTCGCGAGAGCGATCTCTTCCACTTTTTCTAAATTAGCCTGCAGGCTAATGCTCACCCCGTCCAGTGTCACCGCTGGCTGGCGGTTGGCCTCAAGCAAGCGGTGCTCAAAGGTTTTTTTCTGCGACTGAATTTTACCGTAGCGGAACAACGTCTGTTCCGAGGGATTGACGATTACGATCCCATCATAGCCATCAATCAGGACCCAATCCCCGGTTTTTACGCGCTTAGTGAGATCGCGCACCCCCACAACCGCCGGCACCTTCATCGAACGCGCGACGATCACCGCGTGGCTGGTCTTACTACCCGAGTCCATCACGATGCCGAGCGCTGCACTGCGGTCGATGCTCGCCGAGTCCGAGGGCGAGAGATCGTTCGCCACGACAATGCGTTTTTCAGCGAGCTTACTCAGACTGTTTTCCGCCTGCCCAAGGAGATTTTGCAACACTCGCTGGGCGACATCGCGAATATCGCCTGCCCGTTCCCGCAAATATTCATCATCAATCTCGGAAAACGCCTGAATATAGCGCGAAGCGACATTATTAAAACACGTTTCGATATTCCGGCCCGACTTCTCAAATTCTCGAATCGTTTCCCCGATCAACGCCTGATCTTCGAGCACCAGCAAATGCGCGTCGAAAATCAACGCCTCCGCTTTACCCAGATTTTTCTCCACCTCGTCCTGAATTTTCGCGATCTGCTGGCGCGTCGTGAGCAAGGCCTGATCAAACCGCGCGACCTCCTCGATCCGTTTTTCCAGGTCCACCTGATAACTCGGCACCTCCACATCGCTCTGCAAATACACAAACACAGTGCCATAGGCGATGCCCTGCGAGGCGGAGATGCCTTGCACGACGATTTCTTGCTGATTGCGAGAGTCCGATGACATGCGAATGCGTCGCCAGTACGGATAACACCGGCGGCGCCGAGGATAACGCTTCGCCCTAGCCGTTGGGTCAATGCTGATTCACGCGATCCGCGTCTCGACCACGAAACACGTCGGCCCCCACGCCGCGCGCACCGCTTCGATAATCGCCGAGACGGGCGCATCCTCCGCCAAAAACGCAAAACACGCGCTCCCGCTGCCACTCATCCGTGGCGCCAACCCAAACTTTTTCCGCAACTGTGCCGCCAGCGCCGGCAAAGCCACAAATTTCTCAAACGCCGCCCACTCCATATTATTAAAAAGCAAAGCCTCCGCCGGCAACGCGCCATCAGCGCACCACCCCGCCAGCTGAGCCTCCGCCTCGGCCAAAGCCAGATAACTTCTCGGCGCCCCACTCGCCATCCGCGCATAAGCCCAAGCCGTAGCGATCCCAAACGCAGGCTTAAACACCAACACCCGCCGAGCCCGCAAGCGCGCGCTCGCTGCCGGCGGCAACGCTGTGATTCGCTCCCCGCGACCGCGCATCACCATGGGCCCATCGTTCAAAAACAAAGGACAATCCGAGCCCAAAGCCGCGGCGATCTTGGCGATTTTCTCGTCGCCCAAATCAACCCCCGAAAGCGCCGCCATAGCCCTCAGTGCCGCCACGGCATCGCTGCTCCCGCCGCCCAGACCCGCGCCCATCGGCACGCGTTTCCTTAGAAAAAAATTTACCCCGCCTCGCCAACCGCTCGTCGCCGCAAACGCATGCGCGGCTTTTAAAACCAAATTAGCCCCATCGAGTGGCACCGCCGGATCATCGCACTCCAATTTAAAGCGCTCCGAACCCACTGACCCCGGTATAACCTCCGCCAGCAACGTGTCGCCAAATGCCAAGGTTGCAGCAACGGACACCAAATCATGAAACCCGTCCGCCCGCCGTCCCGTGATGGCAAGAAACAGGTTCAACTTAGCAGGGGCAAAAATCTCGATAGCGCTCACCCGCCCATCCAACACCGTATGCTGGGCGGCCCGCGAGCCGCATTTTTGGTTTTTGATTTGTTACGCAGACTGCCCCATAGTGCTTCTCCAACACCGATGGCCACCGAACTCATCCTCGTCCTGGACGCCCAATCCCCGCGCACCGTCGCCCCTGCCCTGCGCCAGCTTCAAGGTACCGTCCGCTGGGTTAAAGTCGGCCTCGAAATGTTCACCGCCTGCGGCCCTGACTGCGTCCGCGAAATTGCTGACCTCGGCTTCGACGTCTTTCTCGACCTGAAGCTCCACGACATCCCAAACACCGTAGCCAAGGCCGTCGAATCGGTCGCCCCACTTCCGATTAAGATGCTCACGCTCCACACCTGCGGAGGCCGCGAGATGATGCAATGGGCCATCAAAGCTCAACAGGAGCAAGCCCCTCACCTGCTGCTACTTGGCGTCACCGTTCTTACATCCATGGACGCCCCCAGCCTGGCCGAAACCGGCGTCAGTGCCGCCCCCGCTGATCAAGTCGTCCGTCTCGGCCGCCTCGCCATCG
>RGAX01000004.1 GCA_009919985.1 Opitutaceae bacterium | reverse complement strand
CAGCAGGGCATTTTTACGGTTATGTTAACTGGAGATCGCCAGCACGCGGCTGAGGCGGTCGCGAAGGAATTAGGTTTGGGCGAAGTACGCGCGGGGCTGACACCGGAAGGGAAAGTGGCCGCGATCACTGCCTTGCGAAAATCGGGTAAGGTAATCGCGATGGTCGGCGATGGAGTGAACGATGCGCCTTGTTTGGCCGCAGCCGATGTCGGGGTTGCCATGGGCGCGCGAGGTAGCGATGCGGCCTTGGAGCAGGCGGAGGTGATTTTGATGCAGGATAAGATCGAGAATTTCCTGTCGGCCCATCGTTTGAGTCGACGGGCCCGCGCGATCATACGGCAGAATCTCACCATTTCTTTAGGCGTGGTGATCGTGATGGTGATTGCGACGGTGTTGGGTTTTGTGCCTCTGGCCGTGGGTGTGGCAGCTCATGAAGGAAGCACGGTTCTGGTGTGCTTGAATTCATTGCGTTTGTTGTTGGGTCGTAATCGGTGAGTTTTACCCGGTTTTTTTAAAGCAAGCAAATGTAGATAATTAATTGATAATTATAAACTAATGTATTTATTTGAGCGTCGTTTGTGGTGATTAATTAAGTATTTTGCCGGATGCTCAGAATCTGGTAGTGTCGACGACTCTTTTCGGTCTCTAAGCTATTTTTTAATTTTTTTTATTTATGCCTAAAAATCTTTTCCAAAAAGTATGGGACGATCACACCGTCCGGCAGCTCGCCAACGGCCAGACGCAGTTGCTCATTGGAACGCATTTGATTCATGAGGTCACCAGCCCGCAGGCCTTCGGCATGTTACGGGATCTTGGTCTCAAGGTGGCATTTCCGCATCGCACCTTCGCCACGGTCGACCACATCGTCCCGACCGATCAATTTATTGAGCCCTATGCCGATCCCTTGGCGCAGGCGATGATGGACGAGTTGCGGAAAAATTGCGCGCAATTCGGTATTACTTTTTTCGACCGAGCGACCGGCAAGCAAGGGATTGTCCACATCGTCGGCCCCGAACAGGGCATCACGCAACCAGGCACGACTATAGCCTGCGGCGATTCGCACACTTCCACGCACGGCGCGTTTGGCGCGATTGCGTTTGGCATCGGTACTAGCCAGGTCCGCGACGTGCTCGCGACCCAGACTATGGCGCTCGGAGAATTAAAGGTTCGGCGCATCGAAGTGAACGGGAAGCTGCCTCCAGGCGTTTACGCCAAGGATGTGATTTTGCACATCATCCGCATGCTTGGTGTAAATGGCGGCACAGGTTTCGCCTACGAATACGCTGGATCCACCTTTGATGGCTTTTCCATGGAGGAGCGCATGACCGTCTGTAACATGTCCATCGAGGGCGGCGCCCGCGTCGGTTACGTTAATCCTGATGAGACGACATTCGCTTACCTCAAGGGCCGACCGTATGCGCCAAAGGCCGCGAACTGGGATACAGCTGTTTCTCATTGGAAGTCTTTTGCTTCCGATCCCGGCGCCCCTTACGATGACGTCGTTAAAATTAACGCAGCCGACATTGCGCCGAGCGTCACATGGGGTATCAATCCTGGCCAAGGTATTTCGATCTCCGAAAACATACCTAGCCCAGAAACGGCGACTTCGGCCGACGACAAAGCGGGTATCATTGAGGCTCTAGCCTACATGAAGTTGCCCGCGGGCGCTCCAATCAAGGGCACCAAAATTAACGTGGCTTTTCTCGGCTCTTGCACAAACGGGCGCCTTTCCGACTTTCAAGAAGTCGCCAAGTACATCAAGGGGCGCAAAGTCGCACCCGGAATCAAAGCGATCGCCGTCCCGGGCTCGCAAATCGTTGCACTCCAATGTGAAAAACTCGGGCTCGATAAAATTCTCTCCGAAGCCGGCTTCGAGTGGCGGGCTGCTGGTTGCTCGATGTGCCTAGCGATGAATCCTGATAAACTCATCGGCGACCAACTTTGCGCCTCTTCCTCAAACCGTAACTTTAAGGGCCGCCAAGGCTCTACCACTGGGCGTACTATTCTCATGAGCCCTGTCATGGTCGCCGCTGCCGCCGTCATGGGCCAAATAGCCGACGCCCGCGAAGTATTCTCTGTCACCCAAAACTAAATTTCTCTCAGACCATGGCTCTTGCAAAAATCACCTCTGTCTTCGGCCGCGCCGTCAATGTTCCCGGCAACGACATCGATACCGACCGCATCATCCCTGCGCGTTTCATGAAATGCGTCACCTTTGACGGGCTCGGTGAATTTCTTTTCTACGACGTGCGCAAGCAACTCGACGGTACTGAAAAATCGCATCCGCTCAACGAGCCACGTTTCAAAGGTGCGACCATTCTGCTTTCAGGTGCAAATTTCGGCTGCGGCTCCTCACGTGAACACGCGCCCCAAGCGATTGCTAAATACGGTTTCAAAGCTGTCATCGCGGAAAATTTTGCCGAGATTTTTTTCGGTAATAGCACCACCTTAGGCATGCCTTGTGTGACCGCTAGTCGCGAGGACATCGCTAAGATTTCGGCTTTCACGGAAGCTGATCCACAAGGCGAAGTTGCAATCGATCTGGTGAAACTCGAAGTTCGTTTTGGCGGGCAGACGGTGAAGATCGCTCAGCGCGAAAGTGCGCGCAATGCGCTGGTGAACGGACGCTGGGATGCCATCGGCGAACTCATCGATGGCTTGCCTGCAGTAAAAATCACCGCCGGCAAACTGCCTTATCTTGCCGCTTGATTGTTTTTTTTGGGTGGGGACGCGAGTACCTCTCGGTTTGAAGTGCTTGCTCTCAAGAATTCGACGAAAGGCCGACGTTTGACGCAGACCTGATATTACGCTTAAACAATTAATAATGAACTTTTACGCCGCTTAGGCGTCTCCCCCTGCTCACACTTCTATGTTTTTCGCCTCCATTGATATCGTCCGGATCGTCCGCGAAGCCGGCTTGTTGATTTATCCGTTGGGCCTTTGCTCTCTCGTCGCGACGTTTATCATCGTCGAGCGACTGGTGGCTTTGAGGAAATCAGCGGTCATTCCTGAAGATTTAGCCGAAGCGGTGATTGAGGGGCGCGCACCTTCGGGAGATAAGCGCTCAGCCTTGGGACGAATTTTGAATTTTGCCTCGCGTCATTCGGGCGATACCGAGGCAACCAAGGCTTATGCCCGTCTTGAAGTTATCAAAATGGAACGCGGGGTCAGCTACCTTGATACGATTTATGCGGCGGCTCCATTGATCGGCTTGATCGGTACGGTCACCGGTTTGCTCGGGGCGTTTTCGGTGGTGGATCCACAGACGCGGATGCCTGACCCCGTTCAATTCACGGAAAGTGTGGGTTATGCGCTCTCCGCCACCGTGCTGGGTCTGTGCATCGCGCTGCCCGCACTCATTGGTAGCGGTCTGCTTCAGCGCGTGATTGAAAAGCACGCCGCGCAGCTCGATGTGATGCTTGAGCGCGTCCTCGCAAGACAAGCAGATGAAGCGAAAAAATCGGCCACATGAGTCTGCTTAATCGGCGGGCGCGCAAACGCCCGGAATTGCCGCTCGTACCTCTGATCGACGTGCTCGTGATGCTGGTGCTTTTTGCTTACGTGACCATGCAGGCACGCGTCGGCTCTACGCTGAATATCACCCTGCCCAAGGTGGATACGGCCGGAAAAAATGATTTCAAAGGCACCGTCACTGTCGCCATTGATAAAGATGGCACAGTTTCTTTTAATGGAAAAAATGTGACCGACGAGCAGCTCATCGGCTTGCTTAAAGAAGTGCGCAACGTGGATAAGGATATTCCAGTGCTCATCAAAGCCGATGAGTCGACGCAGCTTAAAAAATTGGCCTTCGTGATGGATGCATGTCGCAAGACCGGTTTAAATAAATTCAGCCTGCAAAGTCGCTAAGTCGGATCTTCCGCAGGATTGCCCGCCGCTAGCCGACGCGTCATCGTGACGTTATGAAAATTTTGATTACGGGCGTTACTCGCGGACTGGGTTTGGCGTTGGCCAAAAAATTTATCGTACTCGGCCATACCGTCATAGGCTGCGGTCGCAGCGGCACGGAGATTTTCGACCTGCGAATGGATCACGGTGCTCCTCATGATTTCATGGTCTGTGACGTCTCGCTTGATGCCAAAGTCGCTATCTGGGCGGCTAAAGTACTCGAGCATGAATCACCGCCCGATATCTTGATCAACAACGCTGGGGTGATGAATCCACTCGCTCCGTTGTGGGAACAAAGCGACCGCGAATTCACCAAAATCGTTGATGTGAATGTGCGTGGGGTAGCCAACGTCATTCGCCACTTTGTGCCGGCGATGGTGGCTAAGAAAAAAGGGGTGATCATCAATCTCAGTTCTGGCTGGGGCCGTAGTGTGGCTTCAGATGTTGCGCCCTATTGTGCGTCAAAGTGGGCGATTGAAGGTCTCACGAAGGCACTCGCGGAAGAGTTGCCTCAAGGGATGGCAGCGATCCCTTTGAACCCAGGCGTGATTGATACCGATATGCTGCGCTCCTGCTGGGCCGACGGCGCGGCCGGATTTCCGAAGGCCGCAGCTTGGGCGGAAGTAGCAGCCCCGTTTATTCTCGGACTAAGCGCCAAAGATAACGGTCAAAGCCTGAGTGTAATCGGCATGGAAGGCTAAAGCGCCCGCTTTTGAGCGCTCGGCCTTTTTAAGCGTTTGCTTAGCTGGTTTCCGCGGCGTGCGGATGGGCTAATGCGATATCAGGTCCTAATGGCGCGGCAGCATGACGAATGTGGCGACCTCCAACGGCAAGGATCTCTAAATAGATCGTGCTCGCGCCTTCCTTAGCGAGGGCATCAATCGTGGCGTTGATCTCGTTGAGCGGTTTGGCGGTGGCATCGGCGGTGGCAGTACCGACCTTGCAGGTGAAGTCCCAGAAATCAGTATCCGCAGGTAATGTTTTGCGGCGCTCTCGCTTCACGTACTTGCGTACCTCGTGTTTAATCGCGTCGATGACACGCTGTGGGTTGCGATCAAGGGCACTGAGGGAAAAAGTCTTTTTCATAGGCAGGAGCTAAACTCAATACGACGCTCGGGGTGATGGAGAGACAATTGTGGGGGTTTTCCCGCGGTGTTTGTCGATTGTCGTAGGGCGCAAAGGAGCAAGGCTTCAGACGTGCAGAATTCGCTCATTCAGTCCACATCCGCCCCGATCGCGTGCGAAACGCTTGCGAGTCTAGTGGCGCGCTGTGGAGCCAGTTGGTTGCGCGCGCCTGTCCTCGGTGCCGTTACGCCAACACCCTACTTGCGCTCTAACCCGCTGCTGGTCGATTGGGCAGATCCGCAGGCGCGACTGGGTGGGGCAAGCGAGGGGATCGCGGTAATTAAGGGCGGCCGAGTTTATGGTGATGGGATCGTTCTGGCGCCCGACGGCACGACCGTGGTGCGCGATGTGTCGTTGGATTTTGGGCGTACCGCTCCAGGTCACTGGTTATTGCAGGAAAAAAAACTCCGTTCTCCAGAGCTCCTGGCAGGTCAATTCGCGGTTTTGGCCACGGCGCTTGGCGGCAGTTACGCCCATTGGCTTCTCGATGAACTTCCGCGTCTTATCAGCCTGCGTGAGTGTGGAGAGCTGCCGGATCTCATCGCACATGCCCAAGCGGAGTGCTGCCGTTCAGCCTTAAAGCTCGCCAATTTTCAGGGACGCTTGATTGAGCCTGTCCGACGCAAGCACCTGCAGGTAGATGAATTGATCGTGCCAGCGCTGCCTGGATGGGTCGGCTACGTGGATGTCGCGCAGGTGCAACGTGTGGTGAATTTTACCGCGTCGATTCAAGCCTCGTCCGCGTTCACCCCTGAGCGAATTTATATCTCCCGTGCGTTAGCACAGCGTCGTCACATCGAAAACGAATCCGCAGTTATCGCGGCGTTGACCGATCGAGGATTTACTTGCGTGCAGCTTGAGCGTCTGAGTTTGGCTGAGCAAATCGCACTGTTTCGTACGGTTAAAGTGGTAGTCGCGCCGCACGGTGCGGGGCTCGCCAATTTAGTATTCTCGCGACCGGGCACGCGTGTGATTGAGTGTTTCGGACATCATTATGTGAATAGTTGTTTTGCCCAACTAGCGGAAGCCTGTGAGCTAGATTATATTTCGATTGTGGCACCCGGCGAGGGGCCTTGGGGAAAAAATCCAAAGTCTAACCGACTTGATTTTTCGATTGAGATCGAATCCTTGCGAGCTGCACTCGGTTTCCATTAGCCAGGCAGTAAATCGGCTGGTTTTTGTTAGCGCTAAACCTCCCGCTTTGGCGCACATTTTAATCTCCACTGACGCCGCGAAGATCTGGTCTTTTAGGACCGTGATGAAGCGCCAACCACTGAGATAAACATTCACTGTTTCCTGCTTAGTTTTTCGGATCAGAGTCTCGCCTGCTTTGGCTGAGGCAGGTCTCGTCCGCACTCAAGATTGGGCGGAACTGCGTCGCCGATAGCTTCGACGGCATGCGTGAAGAGATAGCGCCAAACGTCTTCGTGGAGGTACTGGCCCGCGAGATTTTTTCCGGCCGCGCTGCCCGGCAGCACTGAACTGTGGGCGCGCTTGGCATCGCCTTTAACATCGAAGTGCGTCGTGAGTCGCCGGGTGTTGCCGTAGGGTGGGGCGTTGGCATCGACATCGACGACCGGGCCGTAGCGATGTAGGCCGAGCATCTGCCACGAGCGGCAATAGTGGTCGTTTTTCCAACCGTCGTCCAAGACATGACTGAAGCCAAAAATGCGGTTAGCTGGGGTCGCCGAGGCGAACCCTTGCCAGCTTTCGAGTTGATCGCGCGGACCGCAGAAGGCGACGACGCGGTCCACACGTTGGTGGACGGCGAAGCGCGTAGCGGTGGTCGCACCGTGGGAGGCGCCCGACATGATGACTTTTTCCCAACGCAGGCCCGTGCCTTTATCGTTGATGAACTGTTCCCATTTGCCCTGCGGGTGATGTTGCGCTAGCCAAAGAACAAATTGGAACGCCCGTTCCATCATGCCATCGGGCCGTGGAATGTCGGCCAACGGGCTGTAGTCTTCGCCGGTGGCGGCTTCGAGACGGAGCTGGCCTAGGCTGGTGCCGTCATCGCGGGCGGAGGTCGGAATGAGGCCGAACCATTTATTGGCGTAATGGACTTGGATCGCGTGAAGTCCGTAATCGCCGAGCCGCTCGAAGAGCGGCGCTTTGTAATCCATTAGCCAAATCACGAGGCGCCCGCGCGCAGCGACACGGGTATCGACGAGTGCGTTTTCGATATCCTGTGGTTTTCCGGCTTTGTCGGTAAAGACAAAGTCGATTTCGGGATGGGGCCGGGCGCGGGCGTCGATTTCGCTAGCACGCGCAGTGAGGTGATAGCGCTGAGGGGTGGCGTCTGCCCTGACCTGTACGAGTTCAGCGGCAACCGCTGAACTAATGAGTAGTAAGAGGCCGCCAAGCAGACGCATGAGAGTAGTTTTTTGGGGGTTAGAACTTCACCGTCGCGCTAAACGTCGAGGTAAGCGGTTCGGTGTAGCGGTAAACGTAATACGGCTTACCTGTGGTGGTGTTGAGACTGGAGCCACCGGTTTTGTAATATTTGCTGTCGCCTTGCACCAGATCGTAGAGGCGGTTGACGCCGAGACGGAAGTTGGTGCGTTGACCAAACACTTTGCAGTCGTAAATGGCGTAGGCGTTAAGCGGGAATTGGGAGCCCTCACGGTAGGTGACAGCGTTGAGGATCGCGACGTTAAACTTTGGGGTCCATACTCCACTCAGACCGAGGCGGAGGCCGGCGGGTTTGTTGAGTGCGTAATCGAGTACAAAGCTACCGGTATAGGGTGCGCTGCGACGGCCGGTAACAACGGTGATGTTCGTGTTGGAGACGAGGATGTCTTTGGCGTTTGTGATGTAGGTCGCGTTTTCGGCTTGGGTGACATCGCCGCCGGGAGCGTTGGCGGCGGCGGTGCGAGCGATGGCGTCGTCGAGCAAAGTCTTAAATTGGGAGAAGTCGCGGGTGGCTTCGACTTGGGTTTTAGAGAAGGTCGCGCGGGCCTGCAGTCCGTAAATACGGGCCGCGGTGATGGTGAGATCAACGCCCTTGGATTTCTCCTTGGAATTTACGGTGCGTGGCTCGCTGTTGAGGCCGGTGGCGACGCGGAAGAATTTGGGATCCGAAGGCAGCATGTTGTTCGGATTGAAAAGGTCTTCGAGTTGCGTCGAGGAGAGGGTGTTGGGGGTCCAGGCATAGGCGGCATTTTCTCGTTCAATTTCGAAGGCGGCGACCGTGTAGGAAATCTTCGAGCGGAAGACATCGCCTTTGAGGCCAACTTCGTTCGTGCGGCCGGTGATAGGGCCGAGATTTTTGCCATAAAAAGTGAGCTGCGACTGCCAGTTGAAGGATTGAGAATAAATGCCATACAAGTTGGCCGAAAAGTTATCCTTTTTGATCAAGGTATAAGTAAGGGCGTAGAGCCAGCTGGTCGCAGAGAGGGAAAAGCCTGGGTCGTACTCAAAGGATTTTGGCGATTTTTCAGGCGTGCTATAGAACGTGATAAAGCCGCGAGCGTCAGTCGCGTAGGTGGAGGCGATCGGGATTTTGCGAGCGATACGATTGTTGCTCACACCGATGAGCGAGTTGAGGCGTCCGCCAAAGTATTCGCCTGAAAGGGAGGCGGTGAGGTTGCGCGTGTACCGTACGTCGATAAACGGGCCCGTATTCACGTAGCTCTCAACCATCGTGGGTTCAAAAGTGGCGGTGCGAGGGAGCCGATCGACATTAAAGCGGTTCCAGCCGCCGGCGCTCAGTGCGCCAGGGTTATCGAGGTAAGCGCGAAATTGGACGCCGTTGTTGACGGCGAGGCCAGGTGCGGCGGTGTTGGCCAGACCGAAGCGACGACCGATCGCGTAATCTTTGCTGCGGGTGGCGGTGACGACGAGGTCCTGCTTCATCCATTTGCCGAACTGGAAGGGATAAGAGGCGGAGATGCGGCCGGCTTTGAAGGTATCACCGAAAATTTTATAGGTGGTGAGGCTGCCTGACATATCGAGGTAGGGGCGGCCGGAGCCATCGACGTCGATCACGGGGGGCGAGGCGCTGCCGCCGAAGGAGTTGTCGTTGCGATCCTGATGTTGAAATTGTTGATTGTAGGAGGCTTGGATGGAGAGTTTTCCAATCGACTGCTCGAGCATCGCGGTGACCACGTTGTAAGGACGGTCAAGGTAGTCGCCGAAACCGAGAATGTTGAACGAACGGCTGAATCCTTGGAATAATTTCTGGGTTCCGTTGGGCAGGCGCACGCCCACCGTTTGACCTTCGAGCAGGGAGATGATGTTGCCGCTGGTGCCGGAGCGATCGATGGCGTCTGGCGTAGTGCTCGTGCGCTGGATGATTTCTCCGTCGGAGGTGTAATACCAACGGTTGTTCGTCGCGAAGGAGCGGCCGGCGGCTGCGACGTCGCGGATGGCCGCGGTGTTGTCGGCGCGACGGCGTTGATATTGGCCGCGCTCGGCGTCGAGGCTGAGCGTGGTGTTCTTAAACGGACGATACGTGACAGCCAAGTCGATCGCGCGGAAGCGTTGGTAGCTACCGTCGACGTAGCTGTTGTCGAGGCGATTTACCCCGTTGATGCGGAGTGCGAGTTGGCGCGTGATGCGACGATTAATGTCGAGTTGGAAGCGGTAGGAACCTTGATTGTCGTAGAAAGCGAGCGCCTCATTGGCGTTAATGAAGCGGGCGCGCTTGGTCGTGGTGGTGATCTGGCCGCCGGGCGTAGAGTCGCCGAACATTAGGGAGTTGGAGCCTTTGCCGATGTCGAAACGCTCGACGTTGTAAGTGTCAGACGGGACCTGCCATTGGAAGAAATTGCGCGAGGTGTTCGCGCTGCCGCTCAGTCCGCGGAAAGTGATGCGTCCGTTGTCGTTTTTGGATTCGAGCCGCGGAGTAACGGTGAGGCCGGCGACGAAGGCCGAGGCGTCCTCCATGTTAAAGACACCGATATCGCTCATGAAATCTTTCGTGAGGACGTCTACGGTGACAGGGACTTTGACCAATTCTTGATTAGTGCGATTGCCGAGAAGTGTGTTGCTCGCGCTCCATTTGTCTTCCGAGCCTTCCTTGATCTCGAAAGGCGAGAGCTCGATGACTTCGCTAGATTTTTCCACGGCGGCGGCATTGGTGCTCAGCGTTTGGGCGCGCACTGGGTAAAGCGCCGCGGTGGTGACGAGCAGAGTGATGTAAAGAGCGCGAATCATTGAAATAAGCGAATGCGTGGGTGTAGTCATGGGAGTGGGGTGGCTTTAGAACAGTCTAGGTAGGCCTTGTATAAACATGCCTAGCCCAGGTCGGCCGGAATCGGGAAGCAAGCGTCATGTTGTGCAACAGGTCGCATGCCTTTCAATCGAGTGTTTTAGCTAAGCAACTGCCTGATTGCCGCGCAAAGTTGGTCTTCGGTCTCGGGCGCGCAAAAGGCAAAATCAATCTCGTAACCCCCGGCCGGGAATTCGCCCTTCGTCGGTATGTACCACGGCCCGCCATCTCCGTATCCGGCTACGGCGACCGTGCGACCGGGACGCAGGGATTGTGCGAAGAGTTGGAAGTCAACAAACGGTTCCGCCGGCAGATGCAGCAGCGTGATGTCGTCGAGCTGCAGCGTGCTAAGGATAAACGGCACGCGTCGCGCGCAACGTTCGATCAAGGCGAGCTTGAAGGCGGGGCGCATTCGCAACGCCAGCGAATCCGTGCGCTTATCCATCAGCTCGCGCAACGCATCTAGCCCGAGCGCGGGGTTCGGCTGCGCGAAAAGCTCCGCGGTGCGCCAACTCACGCGCTTTAGCGGTACGGGTCGCAACGCGGCTTCGGCGGTGACCATCCCGGCGTGAATCCGGTCGGTCAGTTGCACCCGCGCGGCTGGCGTGCCGTCATTGTATTTACCGGCGGCGATGTTGCCCGCGCAACCAGTGAAATAAAGCTGCGTGCAAGCGGGTTCTTCGCGTTGGCGGCGCTTGCGGGCGAGGCCGCAAAAATCGCTACTCACGTGGCCGTCGCCGTAGTAACTCATGGGATGCGTCGCGTAGTAATGGCAGGCCACGATCTTCGTCGCGCCGTCGTAAAACGCCACCGTGCGCAGTAGCGGATCAATCGGGCCTTCGGGCAACGCGATCAACGCCGGGTCCACGCACTTGCTGCCGCGCATCGTCCCGATGTGACCATCGGCTTTGCGGTCCATGCGCCGATTGGAAGCGACCCTATCCACGCGCGCATGCGCCGCCGCCACGTGCGTGACGCCTCGCGCCTGCGGGAGCGCGGCCATCACCGCGGCCTGCGCGACCAATAGACAACGTTGGAAAAATTCCGGATCATAAATCCGCGGTAAGTCCGTTTGACGCGCGACGATTGCATCGGCGGCGGGACATACCATCGGCGCATTGTGTTGATGTACGCAGTGCAGCGCCACGCGATCGGGCGTCGTTCCTGCCGCGGTCGCGAGGGCGCTGCGCCACGCCAGATGCGCTTCATTGAGCAAGCCCGTCCAATCCACCGTGCAAATTACAATCGGCGCACCCGCCCCGATCAGCACCAAGCCGATCGCTTCCAGCGCATCATCCACGTGCTCGACGGGCTTGATCCAGCCGCCGCACAACGAATGCCCGACTGGCGGCGTCACATCGAAACGAAACGTCGCTAGCCGCAGCACGTTTCCGCTCGAGGTTGCTGTCGTTTCACCGCGTAACAACGCTGGCGCCAGCGCCGCTAAAGCGCCGGCCGCGAGCGTGTGATCTATAAAACGACGACGAGAAAGAGCGGGCATAAGGAAAAGGGGTCCACGCACCTTGAATCGCCTGCGGCGTCCTGTCCAAGCCGGAACTCGCCGGATCTAACTTGTCGCCCACCGGGGCCAACTTCAACGTAATTGCGTCTTCTTCAACGTAATCATATACCCTGATGAAAAAAACCCTCCTCCGCTTCACGCTTCGTTCGTGCTTCGCCGCGCTGCTGATCGTCGCCGCGCCCACCGGTCTGTTCGCCCAACAAAAACAGGGCAAAGGTAAAGAGTCCTCGCCATATCTCCGCCAAGCCGCCGACTTCATCCGCGATGGTAAAAACGCCGAAGCGCTCGCCGCCGTCCAACGCGAGCTCGCCGCCAATCCCACCTCCGCCGCTGCCGCCAATCTACTCGACACGCTCGGCGAAACGAAGGCCGCTCGCGCTATTTTCCAAAAGCGCATCGACACCGCGCCCGATGCCGGTGCCAAGGCCGCCGCCCAGCGCGCCCTCGCCATGTCGTACGCCTTCACCGGCGAGAGCAAAGTCACTGTAGCGCTCGAAAAAGAAGTCATCGCCTACTGGGCGACGCGTGAGTCCGCCGAACCGCAGCTGGCGTTTTATCAACAAGGCGAAATGGCCAACGAAGCCGCGCGCGTCTGTATCGACTCCGGTGATCTCGACGCCGCCGAGTATTGGTACCGGCAGGGCACCGCCCTTGGCATCAAAGAACCCGCACCCAAGACGCACCCGCAAAGCCTCTGGGATTATCGTCTCGCCCACGCGCTCGGCCGCATCGCGGCCCGACGCGGGGACAAAGCCGAAGCTCAACGCCACATCGCCGCCGCCCGCGCCCATCTCGACGGCGATCTCAAAATGGCGGAACAACAAGAACGCTATTTCCCTTACCTCGTCGGCTATGTCGCGCTTTACACTGGCGACTTGAAACGCGCCGAGACGGAATTCACCAAGGCCATGAACAACCCTGGTGCCCAGAGCGACCCGTTCTTGCCGTGCTTGCTGGGCCAAACTTGCGAACAACTCGGCCAGAAAGACCGCGCCTTCGCCTATTACCGCCAAGCCTACGCGCTAGCCACCGCACACAATCCGCCCGCGGCCCACGTCCGTCCCCTCGCGCGCAAGAAACTGGGCTTGTAAATCCCGCGCCCACCGTTCCCGGCATCAGCTGATCAATAACAGCCGCGGTGGATCGCCCGGCCGCGTCGCTGGCGCGCGATGCACGCACGGCGGGACCGGACTGCCCGGATAATCTGTCGCGATTCGCCACAGATTTCCGAGGCCGAAACTATATGGCTGCGCTCCTGCCTTAGGCAAATAGTGCAGATCGTAACAGTTTTCTTGGAGAAACTCGCGGAACTCCTCTCCGTCGTCCCCGCCAAACTCTTTTAACAACGCCGCCCGTGTCTCCAGTTGATCCACGCGGCGCTCGGCCTCGCCCGGACTCAAGCCCTCACTCGCCGGTCCGAAATACGTGCACAACCACGTATCGGCTGCAAAGGGCGCGCTGTCGGCGTGAAACGAGAAAACATCCGTCGCGATCAACTCCGCCGCTTCATCACGCGGGTAACCGTTGATGCAATTGAGCGCGGGCTCGAGACCTTGCTCGCGCAAGAGCCGGAGATCGGCGAGGAGTTGCTGGACGGCCTCACGCCCGGCAGGGCCGATCTGGAGCGCGAGTAGTCGCGCCTCATCGAGCGTGTCGATGGCCTCACCACCAGCCAGAGCTGCCGCTACGCCCGCATAATCACCGGATAGCACGCGCGGCCAACACAGCGCATTCACGCCCGCCGCCAAGGGAGTCGTCAGCAACTCAGTAAAACTGCCGACGTACGCGACACCCGCTCGCTTAGAGCACGGGGCGGAAGGAGTCATCGAGGTTGAAAAGTGAAATCATGAAAGACTAAAGAGGTTTAAGCAGGAAAAAATTCCTGCGTTCAAAGTCCGATTCGTTAAAATTACGCTCTGGTTGAATCCCAGCAAAGCAGGCGGCTTGGGAAAAAAAGCTCCGAACCGTGGGTCGAGGCGAACGAAGCGGAAGTACGCGCCGGTTGATTCAGGGCGAGGCCGGGGTGCGGATCCGGATGCGGCGGTATTCGAGTTGGCCACGGTCGCCTTCTAGGCCAATAGGGCCGGTGGCGGGGAGCTTGAGCGCGGCTTCCAGAACTTCGCCGTTACACGTGCAATGGGCCACGCCGTCGGTCACGGTGATGATCAGCTCATTCCAATCGAGCGGACGGAAGTGCGCCAGTTTCAAGTACGGACCGGCGATGAGGTAGTCGCGGGCTTGAAGTTGTGGGCCGCGTAAGTAAACGCCGCCATCGGCATTGGGAGTTGCGCGGAACTCGAGTTTGAGGACGAAGTTTTGCGGGAATTCTCGCGTCGTCCATAGTTGTTGGATACTGCGGCCGCCGGGAGGTGTGGTGGCGACGATGCTACCGGCTCGGGCGAGCCAACGTCCGTCAGGACTGCGTGTGAGAGCATCGTAGCTAGCCGGTTTTGTAACGACCGGCCAATGCGGGGCGGCGAGGTCTGTGGCCTGCATGCGAATCGTGGTGGCGATTTCTTTCTCGTTCGTAGGCCGCGTTCCCCAGCCATCGAGGTTGTAGCCGTTGAAGAGACTGACAAAGCCTGGCTCGGGCGTGAAGGCTTCGGCTGCGCGCTCACTTAGGCCGAGCGTGGCGAACAGTGGTCGCAGGGCGGCGGCAAACTTGGCGTAGCCCGCAGCGTTGGGGTGGAGGAGATCAGGGAACTCAGCCAGGGGTGCGTCGTTTTGGGCGTCGGCGAAGAGTTTCCACGTGTCGAGAACAGTAACTTGTGGTTGGTCAGAGGTGGCTTCGAGGATAAGTTGGTTGATTCGGCGAATAAGGAAGGCTGGCCGCTTTTTGGTGGGCGAGCTCGGCATTACTGAGCAGACGATCACGGGTAGGGAGGGATTGTGGCCGTGGAGCGTGTCGAGGATGAGCCGGAGATTGGAGGCAACGGTCCAGGGAGTGGCGTTTTCCTCGAGATCGTTGGTGCCGATGAGGAGCACTACAGCAGTGGGATGCAGGGTGAGGACGTCTTCTTGGAGACGGATGAGGACGCCGCGCGTGGTGTCGCCGCTAATCCCGCGATTGACGACTTTGAGATCGGGAAAGGACGTGGCGAGAGCGGTACCCCAGCCTTGAGTGATCGAATCGCCGAGGAAGACGACAGCCTGTTGGTCGCGCTCCACCTGCCCGGCCCAAGTGGTGCGACGTTCGGTCCAGAGCTTTTGAAACCACGGGTAGCGGCGGATCGGACCTGAGCCGAGTAGACCGTTATCGGATGCGGGGAGAGCGAAGCGCGACACAGGGGCGGCGACGGGGGAATTGGAAGCTGTGGGAGTCGGGGGCGATGCTGGCGCAGCGCAGGCGCTAAGAGCGAGGAATCCGAAAGCGATGATTGTGATGGAACGCATGGGGGTAATAGGGAAAAGGAGCGAAGAAATAGGAAGTGAAAGCTTCGAAGGGACGCGAACGTTTTCCCAAGCGGAGATGAAAGTCGCAGTGAGTTGGATTCTTTGGGGTAGAGGATTAAACTCTTCCGGGAACGAGCAGGATTGAAGGAAACTCTCGGCCGAGGCGGACGGGATAAAAAAAGCCCGAGCGGTTTAGGCTCGGGCTAAGAAGACGCATGGTAGTGCACCTCTCGAAAACTAAAAAACGATTAGCGGACGACGCGGGCGCCGCCGCCGGAGATCTGCTTCTCAACTTCCTTGCGGGTGGCCATTGAGGTGTCGCCGGGTGTCGTCGATGCGAGGGCACCGTGCGCGGCGCCGTACTCAACGGCTTTCTGAGCGTCGTTAAATTCCATGAAACCGAACTGCACGCCGGAGGCGAAGCTGTCGCCGCCGCCTACGCGGTCGAGGATTTCTAGGCCGGGGTATTGGCGGCTCTCGAAGAACTTGCCGTCGTGCCAGAGGATCGCACTCCAGTCGTTCTTCGTGGCGGTAATGACGTGGCGGAGCGTGGTGGCGGCCACCTTGAAGTTGGGGAATTCCTTTACGGCGGTCTCAATCATGGCCTTAAAGGCGTCGGTCTCGATGTGGCCGAGGTTTTCGGCGCCTTTGACCGCGAAGCCGAGGGAGGCGGTAAAGTCCTCCTCATTGCCGATCATAACATCGACGTACTTGGCGATCTCGCGGTTGACCTCTTGCGCTTTCTTGAGGCCGCCGATGGTCTTCCAGAGCGAGGGGCGGTAGTTTAAATCGTAGGACACGATAGTGCCGTACTTCTTGGCGGCTTTAACGGCCTCAACCGTGAGCTCGGCGGTGGAGGTGGAGAGCGCAGCGAAGATGCCGCCAGTGTGGAACCAGCGCACGCCGAGCTTGCCGAAGATGTGATCCCAATCGATGTCTCCGGGCTTGAGCTGTGAAGCGGCGGTGTTGCCGCGGTCGGGGTTGCCGACTGCGCCGCGCACGCCGAAGCCTCTCTCGGTGAAGTTGAGTCCGTTGCGTACCGTGCGGCCGATCCCGTCGTCGTCGCGCCATTTGATGAAATCGGTGGCAACGCCGCCTTGCATAATGAAATCTTCAACGAGGTGACCGACCTCGTTGTCAACGAAAGCGGTGACGACGGCGGTTTTGTAGCCGAAGCATTTGCGGAGACCGCGGGAGGTGTTGTACTCGCCGCCGCCTTCCCAGACTTTGAATTCGCGGGCGGTGCGGATGCGGCCCTCGCCGGGATCGAGACGAAGCATGACTTCGCCGAGAGAAATTTGGTCAAAGGCGCAGGTGTTAGCCGGTTTGATATGGAGGCTCATGAAATTAGGAAGGGACGTATTTTAAGTGGGTGTGAAGAAATAGAGTGAAGCTAATTAGATCGTGACGGACTTCAGCTTGGCGACGTCCCAGAGCGGTTGATGGGCCTCGGTGGCGAGCTCGTTGAAGGCATCGACTTCGGCTTTGGAGAAGAGCAGGCCGCCGGCGGCGTCGGTGTGTTTGGCCCAGCCGGCTTCGAGTTGGCCGGGGAGCATGGACTTTTCGTTGCCGTGGCCTAGGACATCGGCGATGACCGCCTTGACGTTTTGCGCTTGGTTGCGGCCCTTGGCGAACGCGCCGCCGTTGATCGCATCTGGGTGAATGACTTGGAAGAAGAACACGCATGTGCCCTTGTCGCCCTGGGCTTGATCCCAGCGGTTGCGAATCGTGGGGAGCGAGCCGCCGATGAAGCCGCCGACGATCTCGTTGATGAGAGAAAGCCCATAGCCCTTGTGCGCGCCGAAGGGCAGTAGGGAGACGGCTTGGTTCGGATCGGTGGTGGGGTTGCCGTCTTTATCAACGGCGGCCAGGGGCGGGAGCGGTTTGCCTTCGCGCTTGAGTTGTTGAACGCGACCCATGGCGACAACGGAGGTGGCCCAGTCGATCACGATCGGATAGCCGACGGCCTCAGTGGTGGGGAAACCCCAAGAGTGAGGATTGGTGCCGAGCGTGGGAAACTTGCCGCCGAATGGTACGACCTCGGACAGGGCGGCGGTGCAATTAGTGTAGGCGATGTAGCCTTTTTTCGCGGCTTCCATAACGTAGCCACCGCCCCAGAGGTAGTGGAAGGCGTTGTCGACGGAGACCGTGCCAACGCCGTATTTGTCGGCCAGGCGCATGGCTTCATCCATGGCACGGTAAGCGGTGGATTGGCCGAGTTTTTTGTTGGCGTTCCAGATCTTGGCAGCCTCGAAGCGGGAAGGTTTGACCTCGATCTGAGCGCCGGGGACGCAGCCTTGAGAACCTGAGCCGAAGAGATGGTCGAGGTGTAGCGCCTTGATGCCGTTGTGCGTGCGGATGCCGTGGCGCGAAGCCGAGGCGCAGAAGCGGGCGCCTTCGGCGGATTCATCGGCTTGGAAACCGCGGTGTTGGTAAGCGGCTGCGATGAGATCGTTGTGCTGTTTTTCTGGTACGACGTAAAAGAGTTCGGGCATGGGGAGAAAAGTTGAGAGGAGTAGAAATTACAAAGGAGGCGGAGCGAAGCGTGGGCAGGAGTAGATTAAACTTCGTTAGCTTGGGCTATAGGTTTTTTACCGGCGAGAAAAAGGGTGAGGTTTTCGACGGCGCAGGAGGCTTGGCGCTGGACACTCTCGTGCGTGCGCGAGCCGATATGCGGAGTGATGATGACGTTGGGCAGGCCGAGGAGCGGGTGGTCGGCGGGCGGGGGCTCTTGGTCGAGGACGTCGGCGGCGTAGGCGAGCAGGTGCTTCGACTTGAGGGCGGCGACCAGCGCGGTGAGATCGACGAGTTCGCCGCGGCCGGTGTTGACGATGACGGCACCCTTTTTGATGAGGGGGAAATTGGTGGCGTTGATGAGACCCTTGGTAGCGGGCGTGAGCTTAGTGTGAAGGGAGATGATATCGGCTTGGCGGAGTACGTCGTCGAAGTTTTCAACGCGCTTGATGTCGTGCCAACGGGCAAAATCTTCATCCCAGTAGTTGCCGTAACCGATTACTTTTAGGCCGAAAGCTTTGGCGCGGATGGCAACCTCTTTACCGATGCGACCGAAGCCGACGATGGCGAGGGTCTTGCCGCAAACCTCGTTGCCAGTGATGCGCGTCCAACGGCCGGCCGCGGTATGGTTGGCCTCGACGACGAGGTTGCGCACGGCGGCGAGCATCAGGCAGAAGGTATGTTCGGCGACGGTGGTGTGATTGACGCCGGGCGTGAATAGCACGGGGACCTTAAGATCGGTGGCGGCTTTGACGTCGATCTTGTCGAGGCCAATACCGTACTTAGAGATAACCTTGAGGCGTGGGAGGGATTTTTGGATGACGGCGCGAGTGAGGGCATCATCGCCGCACAGGTATGCGTCAAATTGGCCGGCGAGTTCCAGCATGCGCGTCTCGGATAGAGGTCCGCGTTCGCGGACGATCTCAAAATTGGCGGCAGCAAGCATCTCGTGATGGATGCCCGGCGTGTCTTGGAACGAAGTGGTCGTGAGGAGGACGCGTGTCATGTTGAAGAAAGGATAAACAATCGCACACGAGTCCGCGTAAAGTGAAGCGAAAGTTTAGTCATGCCGTTAAGCTTTGGGTGACCAAGTTACATCAATTAAACAGGCGCGATGCCCGCTCAAGTGGGTTCAATAGGTAAGATTGAACACGAAGTGCGCAGGGAATCGCATTGCCCGGGCGCGCGACCTGCTTTGGCTAAGGTTGAAAAATGAAGACCTTTGCGAAAGCCACGATAGAATTGCAGCGTAGACTTGGCCGGAAAACGGTGCGCACGGACGACGCTGCCCGTGAGGCGGCATCTTATGATAGTAGCAAACTGCCGTTCCTGCCCGAGGCGGTGATATTCCCGCGACGCGAGGCGGATGTAGGCGTGGCGCTCACTCTCGCGAATCGCCACGGCGTACCCGTGACTGTCCGTGGTCGTGGTACGACGCTGACCGGAGCCGCTGCCCCGCGGCGTGGTGGCTGGGTCGTCGATATGCTCGGGTTGAAAAAAATCACCGTTGATGCAGAAGCCGGTATGGCCCAGGTGCAAACCGGAGCGAAAGTGGCCGATATTCAGCGCGCGACGGAAGCGGTAGGTTGGTTTTATCCGCCCGATCCCTCGTCGCGCGAATACTGCACCATCGGCGGCAACATCGCGTGTAATGCTGGGGGCATGCACGGCGGTAAATACGGGGTGACGCGGGATTTTATTCTAGCGCTCGAAGGGTTTTTGCCGACAGGTGAATTCGTCAAATGGGGCACGCCTACAAAGAAATTTTCCTCGGGCTTCAACCTGCGTGATCTCTGGATCGGCAGCGAAGGCATGCTCGGAATAGTGACGGCGGCGACGTTAAAACTGATCCCGACGCCGGCGGCGCGTTGGACGTTGCTCGCCGCTTTCACGACGGAAATCGATGCGTTTCAGGCCGTCCGAGCACTGTTTCGCGCGCGGGTGCAGCCGGCGATCTGCGAGTTTCTCGATCGGTATTCGGTGATGTGTGCGGAACGCGCGACGGGCGCGACGGTTTTCGAAGGGCAACCGGGCAAACCGGTGTTGTTAATCGAACTGGCTGGCACGGCCAGTGAAGTGCGGGAAGTGAAGAAAACAGTCTTGGCGTGGGCGGCGGAGTACGCGCTCGCGCATCGGGCGGCGAAAAATCGTCCCGAGGCCGAGGCTCTGTGGGCAGTGCGCAGAAAATGCTCGGGCGCGATGTTCGAACTTGGCGACGCCAAGCTCAACGAGGATATCGTCGTGCCGATGCGAAACTACGAGGCGTTTGCCGTATTTTTGGAGAAATTACGAGTGGAGTCGAAGTTATCGATCCCGACCTTCGGGCATCTAGGCGACGGCAATCTCCATGTGAATATCATGTACCATAAAGCCGTGCCGGCTGAAGTGCGGGCTGCGGAAAAAGCGGTGCAAAAACTCATGAAGACCGTAGTCGCGCTAGGCGGAGCGATCTCGGGTGAACACGGGATTGGTTTGGCGAAGTCTCCGTTTTTGCGGTTGCAGCACTCTCCAGCACAAGTGCGCGCGATGCAGGCTGTGAAGCAGGCACTCGATCCTAAGGGGATTTTGAATCCCGGTAAAATGTTCGAGGTGTTTGAAGTATGGAAACACCAGCGGATCGACGTGAAATTCCCCTGGGATCATAAGTGAAGAAACGGGTTAGCCCCTGCGAGACGCGTTTTACCTCAACTGCCGCCCCAATATGCTAACTTGCTGCTTGTTTGGCATTGCTGAGCTTTAGCAGCAAATTCATTATTGGATATGATGAACTCATGGCGAAGTTGGCTGCTAGCAGCAATTGTCGTATGTATGGCTTTCCTGCTTAGGGTTTCTTATTACGACAGAAATTATGGTCTCGAGCCCAGTTTCAAATACGATCAATACAACTTTTCGTCGCATCTTTACGCGACATTTCTTTTTTATCGCGTCGTAAAACTTGTGCCTGGTCTAGAGTCATGGAGATCAAGAGATGGTGGATTTTGGGTCTACCGTTTTTTTTCGGTAATGCTGGCCACTCTGGTTGTGTGGCAAACGTGGTGGTTAGCCCGAAAGGTGGCGGGAGATAAGGCCGGATTCTTAGCAGGGTGTATCGCAGCGGTTGCACCATTACTCGTGCAGGACGCGCATTATTCTCGTCCGGAGGCGTGGGTGACTGCATTGTGCACAGGGGCGGCAATGCTCTGCATTCCCAAGGATGATTATGACTTTAGGCGAATTTTTTTCGGGTCCGTTTTGATAGGTATCGCAGTGGCATGTAAATTTTCTCTTGTTGCACTTGTTTGGCTGCCAATGTTGCCAATTTTGTCCGAGGGATGGAACGGGCATCGCACGATCAAGCTGGCACTAGGTGCGGCCTGTCTTGTCACGCTTGGGACCGCTGTCGGGTTCGCCATCGGCGCGCCATATGCGATTATAAATCCTCAGGTTTACCTGCACGGGATTAAGTATCTTGCTGCGCACTATGCTGGGTTACACCCGCCCCATAGTAATCTAGGAGGTGGCCCCGTCTCGGGGATGTTGGGAGGGTATTTTCTAAGCACGTTGGGAATCCCTTCTCTAATTGCAGCGTCGACAGGCGCGGGATGGCTTTTGTTTCAACGCCGCTGGTCCGAGGTTTTTCTATTGGCAGGTCCGCTGGTGTTTTTTGTGAGTTATTTTTGCACGCGCACTGTATTTTTTGAACGAAATCTGAGTCACGTGGTGCCGCTCTTTTGCGTGTTGGCGGGAGTGGGATTGTTCGTAATATCGGATGTCCTTGCGCTGCGATGGCGGGTACAAATTTTGACTTTAACTGTGCTTTTAGGTGTTCTTTCGCTGATTCGCCCTTTCGAGCTCAGCTGGAGACTAGTTCACATGGGTTTTTCGGGGCGTAATTCTGTTCAAGTAAAGGCAATTGAGACCCGGCTTCGAACCGCATATCCCAATATGGATTGGTGGTCCGAGGACTTTATGAATATAGAGCCGCTAACCCGTTTAATTGCACATTTTAACACAGGTGGTGGACAAGTCATGTTGCGCGCAATTGATTACCATGACGAATGGAGCGCTAAGCATCTGAAGATGTTACCTTTATTGCTGAATGTTGAGCTCGTGGCGGAAAAACCCAGCATTTTTTACGATGTAACAAATTGCACGCTACATACATATAGTAGTTGGACAGATCGCTATTATTTGGTAAACGGGGTCCAAAAGCCCCACTAGGAAACTAAACTCTGATGGGCTTGCGAGCGACGATGAGGAATTGCTTTCCATAAATGAGCCATAGCCAAGAAAAAGCTAGATAGAGTCGCAAAAAAATCATTGGGTACTCGGGCGCCTTGATCATGGTGAATGGCAAGAAACGAGGCTTTATGACCTCAATCTCATAACCCTCAAGTTCCATGGCTTCGCCTAGAGACGCCTCGGTAAGATAAATGTGGTGGTCGTAAAAATCCCAGTATTCGCCGTGCAGGTACTTTATATTTGGCCCGATAGCTATTATACAGCCACCAGGTTTAAGGCAGCGGAAGGCTTCTTGCAGCGTAAGATTTAGGGTGTCTTTACTCGGCAGGTGCTCAAAAAAATTACTTGTAAAAATGGCATCCAAAGTGCCACTAGCCAATGGCCAAGGAGAGGAACAATTTTGATGCAAAAATTGCACTTCCGATCCAAGATGCTTTAGCGAATCAGGATTAAGATCCATCGCCCATTTACCGGCTGCTGATATGTTATTAATGAATTCCCCGTAGCCACAACCGAGGTCGAGCACCACGTCTTTAGGGCGAACCCAACGATTTAAAAAAACGCCCGTTAAAATTTTCCAGACGCGGTTGCGGTAGCTGGCTGTGCGTATAAAACGCCTATGATAAATTTTAGAAAGTTTAGATTCCGGCGTCATCATACTAGTAGGGCTCTAGCAAAAGCATACCCAAACAATTGGGCCAGTCTGGATTTTATGATGTTAAGTTAGGGTCACAAATTTTCAGATACTCTGAGATTGCCGTTGTTGGTGCGAATGAATGGTTGTCAGTTCAAATTTGCCTCAGAAATCAAACCATTAGCTAAGGATGTTTGGATTTTTCCGTTTGCGCGCGTTCATCACGAACGCTCACAATCATTACTTTCATGTATCTCAAGGCGCTAAAACTGCACGGCTTCAAGTCCTTCGCGGACCCCACGACCCTCCGTTTCGAACCCGGCGTGACAGCCGTGGTGGGTCCCAATGGCTGCGGCAAATCAAACATCGCAGACTCCATCCGCTGGGTGCTTGGCGAACAGAGCGCGAAAGCCCTTCGCGGCGGCAAAATGCAGGATGTCATCTTCGAGGGTGCCGACACCCGCAAGCCCGCCCAGTTATGTGAAGTATCTCTGCTGCTTACGGACTGCGAAAAACAACTCGGCAGCGAGTTTCACGAAATTGAAATCACTCGCCGAGTCTACCGCGACGGCCAAAGCGAATACGCCTTCAACGGCCAACCCTGCCGCCTGAAGGACATTCAGAAACTATTCATGGATACCGGCATCGGCCGGACTAGCTACTCGATCATGGCTCAGGGCCAGATTGACCAGATTCTCTCTTCGAAGCCCGAGGAGCGCCGTGCCGTTTTCGAAGAAGCTGCCGGCATCACCAAGTACAAGAGTCAGCGGCGTGAAGCTATGAGCAAGCTCGCGTTGACCGATCAAAATCTCGCCCGTGTAGCAGACGTGGTCGGTGAAGTCGGGCGCCAGATCGGTAGTCTCCGTCGTCAAGCGGCCAAGGCCATGCGCTACAAGCGCCTCAATCATTGTCTTCGTCACCTCAGCCTCGCATGGAGCGGTTTTCATCACTCCCAACTCACCGCCACACTGGGTGCACTAGAAGCCGATGTCGCCACCTTGCGCGCCGAAGCCGATAGTCGTCGTACCAGTCGAGAAGAACAAGAAATCGCGCTAGAAGAAAAAAAGAGTCTGCGCAGTCGTCTCAATCAGCGCGTGCAAGACGCCCAGCAAGGGGTTTACGAAGCCCAAGATAAACAACACGAACTCGGCCTACTCGGCAGCAGCGACGCCGTCTTCCAGCAACGCAATCGCGAGCTCGCGATCGTTGAAGGCGAACTCACCAAGCTCGAGCAAGACCTCCAGCAAGCGAAGTTCCAGCTCCTCCAATTTGAAAGTACCGTCGCTCGACTGCGCACGGATTGCTCGGGTTACGAGGTGGATCAAAAAACCAGTGCTCACCGTCACGATTCACTCGCGCAAGAAATCGAATCCATCCGCCAACAACAGACCGCCGCCGCGCAGCAAGTCGCCGAACTCGACGCCCGTACGGAAGAGGCTTTGGGTGAAAAATCCCGCGCGCACAGCGAATCGGTGACCGCTCAGCAGGCGATCACGACGCTCACCAGCGAGTTCCGCGAGGCCCAGCGCAAACTTTCCGAAATCGATCGCCAACTTGCACAGCGCAGCGCGCGCCTCAAGTTGCTCCAACAACTCCAAGAACGTTGGGAAGGCTTTGGCGAAGGCGCAAAAGCTGTTCTCCAAGGCCGTCTTGCAACTGCGCTTAACGGTGCGAAAGCCTCACCGATTTCGCAGGGACTCGACGTCAAACCCGAGTTCGGCAAAGCCGTAGAAGCCATCCTCGGGTCCGCCGCCGAAGCGATCAGCGTCAGCGATCTCAGCACGGCCCAGCGGATCCTTGCCCAGCTAGAAAACGAGCAGATCGGCTCCGCCATACTTCGAATCACTGAGTGCGGTGTGCGTCAGGAAGCCGTCTATGAATTACCGGCGGGCCTAATCTCAGCATCGACCGCCGTCAGTTCTGAAATCGAAGGGCACCCAGCACTCGCCCTTTTCGGTAGCTGTTACATCGCCGATGACCTTCCGGCTTTCTTGGAGTTTTGGCGCGCTAATCCTGGCTTTGCTTTCCTTGCGGTCGCGACCCGCAAGGGCGACCTCGTTGACCGCCGCGGGCTCGTTTACGGCGGATATCATGGCTCCAAAAAATCCTCTAATAGCATTGTTCAGCGCGAAATCGATCTGCGCGAAACGGCTAAGGCCCTCGCCGACGAGCAACGCCTCCACGACGAGCAAAAACTCACAATCGACGCGTTAAACGCCCGCCTCGCCGAGGCCGAACAATTACTCGAGCAACGCCGCACCGAAATTCTCGCGATCACGCAAACCGTCGCCGCCGTTCAAGCCGAACAGCGCAATGCCCAGCGCAACTCCGAAGAAATCATCGCTAAACTGCGTCGCATGGAAAATGAGCTCACTGGGCTCGAACAAGCCCGCAACGAAGCGCACGCTCGCTGGGAAAAAGCCCAGCTCGGACTTACCACAGCCGAAGCTGACGGCGTCGCGCAACGCGAACGTATTGCCCACGACGAGAAACGCATTGTCGAGCTGCGCACCGATCGCGACGTCAAACGAGACTCTCTCGCGCAAGCCCGCCTAGAACTAGCCGAGCGCCGACAAAAAGTCGAAGTCCTCGACCGCGGTCTCGGCGAAATGGCCCGCCGCAGCCAACAGCTCGGTGAACTTCTTATTCAACGCCAGCAGGAGATTGAAAGTTGGACCGACCAGGTCAGTGAACTCACGGGCGAATCCGACGGTCAACGCGCGCGCTCCGTCCAACTTGGCGAGACCCTAGTTGTCGCGCAGGAGCAAGTGGAGAAAATCCGCGTCGAGCTTGTCGAGGTCGAGCGCGAGATAAACGGACTAGAAGCCGCGCAACATTCGCTGCGCAGTGACTCCGAAGCCGCCCAATCCGCCCTAGCCAAACACGACATCAAACTCGCCGGCGATCGCCAACGCGCTCAATTCATTGCCGAAGAAGTCACCCGCGAATTTCAGGCCAACATCGCTCAGCTAGATTGGCGCCATTTTTATTGGCACGCCGACGGCGAACCCGAGGGCATGAAACTGCTCGACCTCGATGAAGAGGATGAAGGCGAAGAAGCCGTTCCGCCCGCACCGGCGCCCGAGGCCACCATGGCCGCCGAAGGCGAAGTCAGCGAACCGACCAAACGCCGCCGAAAGCCAAAGGGTCCTAAGCCCGAACCCACGCCTGAAGATCTGGCGGGGCTCGAAAACATTAATTGGGATGAGACCAAGTCGGAAATTGATATGCTCCGTACGAGGCTCAACGGCCTAGGCGCGGTTAATCTCGTCGCCATAGAGGAGTACGCGGAGCTCAAACAGCGCCACGACTTCCTGCGCACGCAGACGGACGATCTCACCAATGCCAAAGCCGAACTTATCAAAGCGATCGACGAGATCAACCTGACCTCGCAGCAGCAATTCGCGCTCACCTTTGAGCAAATTAAAAAGAATTTCGAATACACCTTCCAAACTCTCTTTGGCGGTGGTCGCGCGGCCCTCGAATTGATCGTAACCGACGACGTGCTCGAAAGCGGTATCGAAATCGTCGCGCAACCTCCAGGCACTAAGCTGAAGAGCATCTCTCTGCTATCGGGCGGGCAAAAAACGCTCACGGCGGTGGCGCTGCTCTTCGCGCTCTACATGGTAAAACCGTCGCCCTTCTGTTTGCTCGACGAATTAGACGCACCTCTCGACGAATCCAATATTGGCCGGTTTACGGACCTGTTGAAAAAATTCGTCGGCGAATCGCAATTCATCATTATCACGCACAACAAGCGCACCGTCTCAGCGGCGAGCGCAATTTACGGTGTGACCATGGAGGAGCGCGGTGTGTCCAAGACTGTGTCGATGCACTTTAATAACGAGCATTCCATCGCTGAAAAACCGACAGCAAACATTGCTGAGGCCGTCAGCGGTGCCCGAGCCGGAGCTACGGTTGGCTTACCCTCCGCATAGGCTGATCCCAGTTGAAACCTCCGCTAAAATTCATCTGGGGCGCGACTCAGCTTATTAGGACCAAAATGCTATTGAAAATCTCCTTCTTCCCGTCGGTGGAGCCGTATATCTTGGCCCAAGTGCCGTCGGAAAAATAACGCAGGTTTGCCAGCGGGCGCCGCACCTGCTTAGCTAGTATACATGTCAAAATGGCTTCTCGTAGATGGGTTCAATCTCGCTTACCGCTGTTTCTTCGCGATCCCAGAGTTAACGCGCGCGGATGGGTTTCCGACGAACGCGCTTCATGGTTGGGTAAAATCGATCTGGAAGCTCGCCGATCAAGAAAAGCCTGAAGGCACGTTGGTTTTCTTCGATCTGGGCGGAGCGCAGGATCGCTTGGCGATTCATCCTGAGTATAAGGCTCAACGCGAGGAGATGCCGGAAGCGCTCGCTAAACAGTTGCCGTACGTGCGGAGTTTGACCCGCGCGCTGGGCTGCGTCGGCATCGAATTAGAAGGAGTGGAGAGCGACGATCTGCTCGCAGCTGAAGCGGTAGCGTTGGCACGGGCGGGTCACGAGGTGCTGATCGTGAGTTCGGATAAAGATTTCGCACAGATTGTGGATGAGCGGATTAAAATTTTACTGCCGCCGCCGACCGCGAACCCGAAGTTGGGTTGGCAGGTGCGTGATGCGGCGGGTGTGCGAGAAAAGTTTGGTGTACCACCCTCACAAATTGCCGACTATCTGGCGCTGGTCGGCGATACCTCGGATAATATTCCTGGCATTAATGGCGTGGGACCAAAAACAGCTTCCAAGTGGTTGGCCGAGTGGGGGAGTCTCGAAGGCGTGATTGCGCACGCGGCCGACCTACAACCAGAGCGTTTCCGAGCGGCGGTGGCTAGCGAAGTGGATAAGTTACGGCGCAACTTAAAGCTGACCACGTTGAATGTGGCTTTACCGAGTCTTGTCTTGAGTAAGCCCACGCCGGCGCCTGAGGAGTTGTATCGTTTACTAGAGGAGCTGGAGATGCGGTCCGCTTTGCAGGAAGCACGGCAGCGTTATGGTCAACCCGAGCTTTTTTAGGGAAAAACGCTTTTAGGCCGGGCCTGCGATACGTGCTGACTGAAGTCACTCTTCGGAAATTTGCTTGAAGGTGCGCGTCGCCGCGTCTCCCTTGGCCGCGTGTCCGCCAATCCGCTCCTCATGCTCGGTCTGCCGAAAGGCAGCCTCGAAGAATCCACCAAGAACTTGTTTGCCAAGGCCGGCTGGAAAATAACGACCAGCTCGCGCTCTTACAAACCGTCCATCGATGACCCTGAGTTAGATGGACGCTTCGTACGCGCGCAGGAGGTGAGTCGCTACGTCGAACACGGCTTCTTCGATTGCGGCCTGACGGGCTTTGATTGGATTCAGGAAAACGGCTCCGATGTCGTTGAGGTCATGGACCTGGTGTACAGCCGGGCATCCGTGCTCAAGTCCCGCTGGGTCTTATGCGTGCCTGAATCATCTTCGGTAAAGACCATTGCAGATCTCGCAGGCAAGCGTGTAGCCACGGAATTGCTTAATACCACAAAGCGCTTTTTTGAAGCGAAAGGGGTTAAGGCTGAAATCGAATTTTCTTGGGGTGCCACCGAGGTTAAGGTCCCCGATCTCGTAGATGCCATCGTGGATATCACTGAGACGGGCAGCTCGCTGCGGGCTAATAAACTCCGCATCGTGGATACACTGTTAGAAACCAACACAAAATTCATCGCCAATAAAGCGAGCTGGGCGAACCCCGCGAAACGTAAGAAAATTGAAACAATCGCGCTCTTGTTGCGCGGCGCGCTCGAGGCCGGAAGCAAGGTTGGGCTTAAACTTAATGCTCCCAAAAAGGCTCTGGATAAAATCGTCAACTGCGTGCCTTCGCTGCGCAATCCCACGATATCTCCTTTGAGCAATCCGGATTGGGTGGCGCTCGAGACTATCATCGACGAGAGCGTGGTGCGCGAAATCATACCTCTGCTCAAAGAACTCGGGGCCGAAGGCATCGTTGAATATCCGCTCAACAAAGTGGTTTACTGATCTAGCTACATCGCAACGCTGACGTTTTTAACCTGTTTTACCGTCATGTCCAAAGTCACTCTCGGTTTATTGCAACACGCCTGTTCCGGCGATCCGGCGGCAAATCTTAAAAAAACTCTCGCTTTGGCCGAACGCGCCGCGAAGCAAGGGGCCAACATCATTTGCACGCAGGAGTTGTTTCGCTCTCAATATTTTTGCCAAAACGAAGATCACGAGAATTTCAAATTAGCGGAACCGATCGGCGGTCCTAGCACTAAGGCGTTTCAAAAAATAGCCAAAAAACACGGTGTCGTCATCGTCGCCTCTCTTTTTGAAAAACGCGCCTCAGGTCTGTATCACAACACCGCGGTGATCATCGATGCTGACGGCAGTTTACTTGGGATTTACCGGAAAATGCACATCCCGGATGATCCGCTCTATTACGAAAAATTTTATTTCACGCCCGGCGACACCGGTTTCCGCGCTTGGGATACGAAATTTGGCAAGATCGGCGTGCTCATCTGTTGGGATCAATGGTATCCCGAAGGTGCTCGCCTGACGGCGATGCAGGGCGCGGAGATTCTATTTTACCCTACGGCGATCGGTTGGCACCCCAACGAGAAAGCCGAATATGGCGTCAACCAACACGGTGCTTGGGAAACCATCCAACGCAGTCACGCCGTGGCGAATGGTTGCTACGTCGCCGCGATCAACCGGATTGGCCACGAGACCCTAGCAGGCGTCGGCGGTGACGGTCTTGAGTTCTGGGGCCAGTCCTTCGTGGCTGGCACCTCCGGTCAAATCCTTGCGAAGGCCGCGGTCTCCGACGAAGAGGTTCTAATCGTTCCAGTC